>CAZGKN010000114.1:6803-8978 GCA_964525915.1 uncultured Saprospiraceae bacterium
TGAAGACAGCGCATTCTCATTGAGGTAATTTTTGAGTGAGTGAAAGAAAACCGTGTCGCCCAGATATCTTCTCAACATGTGCAGTACCAAGCCACCTTTATTATAGCTATGAGCGTCAAACATATCTTCACGATTCAGGTAGGTGAAGTCTATGAGGTCATGCATTCCGCGCTTAGCCGAACCGAGATAACCGGCCAGCTCGCCCAGTCGCTCTACATCTGCAGCATCCCTTCCATGCTTATACTCTGTCCACAGGTATTCACTATAATTGGCAAAACCTTCATTTAGCGTGATATTCGACCAGCTTTCAGTTGTGACATAATCGCCAAACCAGTGGTGAAACATCTCATGTGCGACTATATTCTCATTACTGTTGTCCATCAATGACTGTCTGTCGCGCTGCACAAAATCGCCAAATACTACAGCCGTGGTATTTTCCATAGCCCCGGAGACATAGTCACGCACTACGACCTGTGCAAATTTCGGCCAGGGATATTTGACACCGAGTAGATTGGAGAAAAAAGTCAGCATTTCAGGCGTGTGATCGAAAATCATCCGGGCATCGTCTTTATATTCGGGTTCTACATAATACTCGAGTGGGATATTATTCCAGCTATCTTTTACTACAGCATAATCACCGATGGCCATCATGAACAGGTATGGTGCATGCGGCTTATCCATCTTGTAATGATCTGTACGGGTACCATCGGTATTTTTCTTGCTGCCGAGAAACTTACCATTGGAAAGTGTCTTGTACTTATCCTGTACTGTAATGTACATCTCCTGAGTACAGCGCTGATTGGGCTTATCGATAGTAGGAAACCAACGGGAATTGCTTTCTGTCTCTCCTTGTGTCCAGATCTGAATAGGTTTGCCTTTATCAGCTCCGGTCGGATTGATGAAGTATAAGCCTTTGTCTGAAGTGATAGCTGCACTACCACTGGTCGGATTCTCTTCAGGTTTTGCAATGTAATCAATGACTACAGTGATTGGTTTACCTGCGGCTTGGTTCGTACCCAGATCCAATACCAGCTTATTGTCTTTATAAGTGTATGGAATATCCTTATTCCCCTTTTGCCAGCGGACAGAATGGATGTCAAATCCGACCGCATCCAGGCTAAAATATCGTCTGGACACAGCATAGGGAATAGCGGTAATCTCAGCGACCCCATTCAGATAACTCTTCGTATAATCAAAACTGACCCGCAGCGTGGTATTCACCAGATCAAACTCCACAGGGAATGAAGCTCTGTAAGTAGGTAATGTATCAGGTTGGGTAAACTCCGGCACTTTCGCTGCGATCAGATCCTCAGGCTCCGCTACCGGTGCTTTAGCTGTCTTAGTAGTGTCCGGTGCAGGTGTGACGATCGTCGTAGCTGCAGGTGGCGGTGGTGGAGTAACCGTCTTACAGCTATAAGAACCTCCAATCAGTGTAAGTAGAAAAAGTAAATATCTCATCATTTTATTTTGCATATAAGTAGCTAAGGTAACGCTTTTGGCTTAGCTTTTATTAGAGTCTTCCATAATAGATGCTTACTTAATTTTTCCAGTACACTTCATTTATTGAACACTATTATTTATATTGTAGTGGGGAAAACCTTAGGATATATAAACATCACTGAATTTCTTCTAGAATTAAGATTTCCTGTTATTGAATAAGTCTTTAAATTTGAGAGCATGTATTAGCTATTCCTATTTTGACACTGAAATGATTAATCTAAGCAGAATAGTGAATTTGCCTGATCGCAATCAAATTTGCGGAAATAAGAATATTAGCACAATTCATTTTACGGCATTAAACCTACAATTTATTTTTAAAAAATGAATAAACGCAAAATTAAACACAGTTTTTTTGCAATTTGCTTTTGGACAATCTGCATTCTTTTCAATGGGGTAACAAATCCGGCAATGGCTCAGCGTGATTCGTTTCCTGATATGCTGGAATTAAAAACAAAAGTCAATAATGAAAAAGATATTCACTCTTCAATTTTCAGTGACTTAGGCGCCTGGTTTGGCTACGGCCTTCCTGCAGAAAAAGAGGGTGGTTTTGTGGGGCCATTGCTCATGGGTATGGACGGACGCTGGCTTTCTGACAACCTCTGTCGGCTGTCTTTAAAAGTCAATGATACTATCGTAGATTTTTCAAATGCGGTGATCAGTCAACATTATTTCCCC
>CAZGKN010000115.1:0-8340 GCA_964525915.1 uncultured Saprospiraceae bacterium
TTTAGTAGCCATTGTTGGTCGTCCAAATGTAGGGAAATCGACCTTGTTTAATCGAATGATCGGACGGCGTCAGGCCATCATCGATGACGTGAGTGGTGTGACTCGTGATAGACAGTACGGTACAGCTCATTGGGCAGGCAAGGAATTTGTAGTCGTAGATACCGGTGGTTTTGTACACGGAAGTGAAGATGTATTCGAAGCTGCCATTCGCCAGCAGGTGAAGTTAGCTATAGAGGAAGCGGCAGTAATCATTTTTGTAGTGGATATGGAGACTGGCGAGACTGATCTGGATACAGAAGTGGCTAACATGTTGAGACAATCCAATAGACCGGTGATTCTGACGGTCAATAAAGTAGATAACTCACATCGATTTATCGAAGCTCAGGAGCTCTGGGGTATGGGATTTGCATCCACTCACTTTATTTCCTCTGCTTCAGGTAGTGGTACAGGTGAGTTACTGGATGAAGTAATCCCCTATATCGATGATAGTGAGGAACTGGAGACAGATATTCCCAAAATTGCGATCGTCGGTCGCCCCAATGTCGGTAAATCGACTTTCACCAATGTATTATTAGGAGAAGATCGGAATATCGTGACAGATATCGCAGGTACTACCCGTGATGCAATTCATACTAAATATACATTGTATGGTAAGGAATTCTACCTCATCGATACAGCCGGTATCCGCCGAAAGCAAAAAGTACATGAGGATCTTGAGTTTTACTCTGTCATGCGTGCGATTAGTGCGATCGAAGAAGCGGATGTTTGCGCTTTGGTCATTGATGCTACTCAAGGTATGGAAGCGCAGGATATGAGTATTTTCAGACTGGCCCAAAAACGAAATAAGGGCATCGCCATCTTTGTAAATAAATGGGATCTGATAGAGAAAGAAACGAACACTGCCAGAGATATGGAGCTGGCTATAAAAGCTAAAATAGCGCCTTTTGATGATATCCCGATTGTCTTTATATCTGCAATAGAAAAGACCCGTATTTTCAAATCTGTCGAGATACTGATGCAGATCTATGAAAACAAAACGAAGCGCATCCCTACATCAAGGCTAAATGATGTCCTGCTCCCGATCATACAGATGACTCCTCCTCCGGCTCATCGAGGTAAGATGATCAAGATCAAATACATCACTCAACTCAATGTGAAGTATCCGGTGTTTGCCTTTTTCTGCAATAATCCCAATAATATAAAAGAGAGCTATAAACAGTTTCTGGAGAATCAGATTCGTAAGAATTTTGAATTCTCCGGAGTGAAGATTGGCATCGTATTTAAAGAAAAATAAGCCATTATTAATTGTGAATTTTTAATGATGAATGGCGAATTTGGAGTTTGCCGGTTTTATTGCACTGTGTTTTCTTTTTGAGCTAACTCCCTTATACCAGTCATATTAAGAAATGACCATTTAATTTTCTTGTCCTTTTAACCCGTTTGATGTTTATCTTTTGGACAGAAGTGTTGCAGGTGGATAATAAGGTAATCGGATGGTTTTCTCCAAGTTCATTTAGTTTAGGTGGGCTGTAATTATAGTGCACTGATTTTGAGATAAAATTGTTTTTCCGGGAAAAATAACTATGCAGCAAATACCTAACCCAAGCTCCACATCTCTATTCGTAATTCTTACTCAAGTGTACCAACTCCATAAAAAAAGCGCCCCGACTTACCGAAGCGCTTTCTATGTTTATTCCTCCAGGAATGGATACCGGTAATCGGTGGGCGGCACAAAGGTCTCTTTGATTGTACGGGCTGATACCCAGCGATAGAGATTGAGTACAGATCCAGCTTTGTCATTGGTTCCGGAGCCACGGGCACCACCAAATGGCTGCTGACCCACTACAGCACCGGTCGGTTTATCATTGATGTAAAAATTACCGGCTGCATTAGCCAGTTTACGGGTAGCCAGTTCGATAGCATATCTGTCTTGTGAGAGAATCGATCCGGTAAGTGCATAGGGTGATGTATCATTGACCAGATCCAGTGTATCTTCGAAATCACTATCCTTATACACATACACTGTCAATACCGGCCCGAATAGCTCGGTACACATAGTCGTATATTTCGGATCTTTTGCTTCGATCACTGTGGGCTGGATGAAATAACCGACTGCCTTACTATATTCACCGCCGATGACGATTTCTACATTTTTATCTTTTTTTGCTTTGTCTATATAACTGGTGATGGAGTCAAAGGCTTTTTCATCGATGACTGCATTGATAAAATTACCAAAGTCCTCAGTACTCCCCATTTTGAATGAGTCGAGGTCTTTTTTCAATAGTTTTTTGACCTTTGACCACAAACTCTTAGGAATATAAGCTCTGGAGGCGGCACTGCATTTCTGACCCTGATATTCAAAGGCGCCCCGCGATAGTGCAGTGGCTACTTCTTCAGGTTTGGCAGATGGATGAACCATTACGAAGTCTTTTCCACCGGTTTCGCCCACGATACGTGGATAGGAACGATATTGGTCGATATTGCCGGCTATGGTCTTCCAGATCGTATTGAAAGTGTTGGTACCACCGGTGAAGTGCAGTCCGGCGAAGTCTTTATGATGGAATATTACCTTTCCGGCATCCTGACCGGACACGAAAACGAGATTAATCACACCCTCCGGCAGGCCGGCTTCCCTGAATACTTCCATGATGACACTGGCACTATAGATCTGTGTCTCTGCGGGTTTCCAAACGACTACATTACCCATCATCGCCGGAGAAGAAGGTAGATTTCCTGCGATAGCCGTAAAGTTGAACGGTGTCAGCGCGAAGACAAATCCCTCCAGCGGTCTCCATTCGAGTCTGTTCCACATACCCGGATTTGATTCCGGTTGTTCACGGTAGATTTGGGTCATGTAATGCACATTGAATCGGAGAAAATCGATCAGCTCACAGGCGCTGTCAATCTCTGCCTGATAAGCATTCTTCGATTGTCCGAGCATAGTGGCAGCATTGATTTTCATACGGTATGGGCCAGCTAGCAGGTCTGCGGCTTTGAGGAAGATCGAAGCCCGATGTTCCCAGGATAGAGCTGCCCATTTCTCTTTTGCAGCCATCGCCGCTTTGATCGCATCCTTTATATGTTTTTCACCGCCCTTGTGATATTGCCCCAGCACATGCTTGTGCTCATGTGGTGGGTGTAGTGTCACCTTGTGTTTGGTTTCTACTTCCTTCCCATCGATAATCATAGGGATATCCCGTTCGATTGATTTCAGATGCTTTAGCTCGGCTTGTAGCTTTGCACGGTCATCTGATCCCGGTGCATAAGAGCGTACAGATTCATTAGTGGGGTGTGGAGTTCTGAAAATCGCATTTGACATGATGATAAAAATATTTTTTAGAAAGTACAAAGATACGGAATCAGGCAGAAAGCGGCAGTCGATTTGCAATGACAAAAGTAGAATGCTGCTGTATTTTGTTATTTTTGCACTCTGAAATAAAATTTCAAGGCCAATTTCGTTATTGTATTTAAAGGTAATCATTTGAAAAAGAAAGAATTAGGAAAAGGTATCCGGGCTTTATTGCACGATATAGAAGAGCAGGATAATACCCCCACACTGGCTACTATGAAGGAATTGAGCGGTGCGATTGCACACATTTCGATTGATGAAATCGAAGCCAATCCGACCCAACCACGCAAACGTTTCAATGATGATTTACTCGAGGAATTAGCCAACAGTATCCGCACATATGGCATTATTCAACCACTTACATTACGAAAGGTCGGGAAAAATAAGTATCAGATTA
This sequence comes from uncultured Saprospiraceae bacterium, assembly GCA_964525915.1. GTDB lineage: Bacteria > Bacteroidota > Bacteroidia > Chitinophagales > Saprospiraceae > Parvibacillus. Next base: position 3,747 of record CAZGKN010000115.1, read on the forward strand.
TCGCCGGTGAACGACGATATCGCGCTTCAAAATTAGCCGGTCTGACTGAGTTACCTGCCTTCATTCGCCTGGCAAATGATCAGGAATTACTCGAAATGGCTTTGGTGGAGAATATCCAGCGCGAGGATCTCAATGCAATCGAGATTGCTATCGGTTATCAGCGTCTGATGGATGAATGTAGTATGACACAGGAAGAATTGTCCGGCAGAGTAGGGAAGGACAGAGCGACCATCTCTAATTATGTACGCCTGCTCAAACTCTTGCCCGATATTCAGAATGCAGTGCGTAATCAGGTGATTAGCATGGGACACGCCAGGGCATTGGCCGGACTCGATGATATCGCACTACAAATTGCTATGTTTCGACAGACCATGGAACAAGCCTGGTCTGTCCGTAAACTGGAGCAGCAGATCAGACAACATTTCGAACCCAAAGCTGCGAATGCACAAAAGAAAAAAGAGCTTGATCCGCAGATGAACGAAGTACAGAATCGATTGAGAAAATTCTTCGGTACGAAGGTGGCAATCGATCAGAGCAAGAATGGTGGCGGACAAATTAAGATCTTTTTCGATTCCAATCAGGAACTGAATCGAATTCTTGATCGGCTTGATGAAGAATATTGAATCATAATCCGCTGATGAGAAGGGGCGTACTGTTTCTGCTATTTCTGTTGAGTTGTTTTTACGTAAAGGCACAGCAGGATTCACTGAAACTGGATTCATTGGTGCAGGATTCGATTACCATTGATTCCACCCATTCATCAGTAGCAAGATCGGATAGTGCTGCGCTGGGTGATACCATAGTTGCACATCCCGGCACCAATCTGGCCATTCCGCGTAAGGCCTTGTACCGCTCACTTATGATTCCCGGATGGGGCCAGATATACAATAAACGCGCCTGGAAAGTCCCTATCGTGTATGCTGCCTTAGGTGGTATGACTGCAGTTGCCTTATGGAACAGAAGTAAGTACCGGGAGTTCGCAGATTACTATCGCAAATCTGTGGACAAACAGCCTCATCCCTATGATTTCTTAAGTGCAGCCTCATTGCACAGTATCCGGGATAGCTATCGGCAGAATATGGAACTGAGTTGGATAGGCGTAGCAGCGATATATGGCTTACAGGCTATGGAAGCCTATATCAATGCCCATCTGAAGACATTTGATATCACCGATGATATTGGTATGAAGATACATCCATCGATGGTCAATCCTTCCTCTCCGGGTATTGGGATGACGATAAGTTTCTAATATTTTAATGCACAATTATTTGCGTAGCTACCGTGATAAGTTGATCTCAGTTTTCAACACTTAATGATTTTTTATTGTGCCTCATTTGCACGCGTATTCAGAATATCTCTGTCAAATAAATACAAACCGCTTTTATCATCGCCGATTAACTCCAGTTTATCATTTAGCACCCGTGCACTTTTTTCTTCCTCTATTTGTTCACTGACATACCACTGCAGGAAATTGTGTGTGGCATAATCCCTTTCTCTTAGTGCCAGATCGACCAATGCATTGATACTATTACTGACATCTATTTCTTGTTTCAGGAACTCTTCAAACAATCCTTTGACACTTTTAAAGGAGATGATGGGTTGATCGAGTGCAGGTACCATAGCAAATCCACCCCGCTCATTGATAAAGCGCATCAGTTTCAGCATGTGAACCCTTTCTTCTTCACTCTGGAGGAAAAAATATTCAGCGACGCCATCCAGGCCGGGTTGGATCTCTGCCCAACTGGCCATGGCCAGATAGGACTGTGATGAACTTGCTTCTTGCTTTACTTGTGCATTCAATGCTTCCTGCATCGGTTTTGATAACATAATCTGTGGTTTAAATGGCTAAATTAAGAAAAATTATATTCATGGATACACACGAGAAAGTAAAGCATATCCAGAAAGACTTCTGGCCGGAAAAGGCTCTGAGCTCTGAATTACATCAGTCCCAGTATCTTGATATATTTCATAATCTCTCCGGGATTACTTACCTTGAGTTTCCCCATCATGAGCGCAGTCATCGGATTGGTTTCCTTATTGACCAGTGATGAAAAAACATGGTCACTGGCTTTAATGGTGCATTTTGACTCACCGATGAGCCCTTCGCTGATTTTAATTTCACCATTGTCAATTTCTAAAGTGTAGAGTCCGCCCTGATCGCCGGAGATATCAAAATGAAACAGTGTTTTGGCATCACTGATAGCTTCCGGAGCTACTTTGTTGGGTAAATCATGTAAGAAACTGCGAATGGTGGTCATCAATATATTTTAATAAAATGTAATATGATTTATTTCAATCGATAGGGAGTATACTATTTCACTACCAATTTCTCACGTTCTGGTCCGGTAGAAACTATCGTAACCGGAACACCTAACTGTTTTTCGAGTTCAGTGATATAGACCCATGCCTCTACCGGGAAATCTTCATATTCACGGACGTCATCGAGGCTTTCTTTCCACCCTTTATAGGATTTCCAGATGGGCTGTATCGCAGTATTCAGATCATACGGAAGCGTATCTGTCTCATTACCATTATATTGATAAGCAACCCCGGCTTTGATCTCATCAAAAATATTCAGTACATCCAGTTTGGTGATAACTAATTGAGTCACGCCATTGATCATGATGCTGTATTTCAGCGCAGGGATATCTATCCAGCCACACCTGCGCGGTCTGCCGGTGGTAGCACCGAACTCATGACCTTCCTGCCGAATTCTTTCACCGGTCTCATCATTTAGCTCTGTCGGAAAGGGGCCTGAACCCACTCTGGTGCAATACGCCTTAGTAATGCCGATGACATCCCCGATCTTACCAGGTGGTATTCCCAGTCCGGTACACACACCGGCTGAGATCGTGCTGGATGAGGTTACATAAGGGTAAGTACCGAAATCAATGTCCAGCATAGAACCCTGTGCGCCCTCGGCTAGAATTTTCTTTCCGGCGTGTATCGCTTTATTGAGATAATATTCACAATCGATCTGCTCTATGGATCTGATGAATTCGATCGAGTCAAAAAACTGTGCTTCAGCAGCATCCAGATCAAATTCGACCGGAACAAACTGCTTCGCCAGATGTAGGTGTTTTTCTTTCAGCGCTTCATATCTTGTCCGGAAGTCTGATTGGTGTATGTCGCCAGTTCGTAAACCGTTACGACCGGTCTTGTCCATATAGGTAGGCCCGATGCCTTTCAGTGTCGATCCAATCTTTTCGTGTCCTTTGCTTGTCTCTGAAGCCAAATCAAGCAGTCTGTGTGTCGGCAGTATTAAATGCGCCTTGCGCGAAAGCTTCAGATTGTCTTTATATTGTACACCGATCTCTTTTAGCCCGGTCAATTCCTTTTGCAACACTACCGGATCGATGACTACGCCATTGCCTATTACATTAATGATATGTGCTCTGAAAATCCCACTCGGTACAGTATGTAGTACGAACTTCTGGTTATTGATCTTGAGTGTATGACCTGCATTGGGCCCACCCTGAAAGCGACATACGATATCATATTTCTCTGCCAGACAGTCCACTATCTTACCTTTACCTTCATCTCCCCACTGAAGCCCGATTAATACATCAACTTGTTTGCCCGACATAAATTTTCATTCTGATTTGAAAAAGAGCGTAAATTTAAAAATTAAATATATTTAAAAATTTTATTTATTCGAAATGCTAAAATAAATATTATTCCGCCTTTGCCTGCACCGGTTCATCCGGCTTCTTCAGGCTGCAGATTATAAATCCGATGATACCAATAAAGATAAGAAGAAATGAGATCATTTCAGCCTGAGTGAATGTCAGTCCTGCGAAATGGATTTTATCATTGACTCTGATCTTTTCAATACTGAATCGTTCGATTCCATTCAGGAAGCAATACAGGAAAAAGAGTTGGCCAGCCCGTACGAGCCTTTTGCGCAAGCTCCACAATATCGCAAAGATGATGCCTGCCATGATGAATTCATATAAAGGTGTCGGATATACTCCCGGCACTAATTGATGGCAGTAATTGCCGATACAGTCTGCCATTTGTGTGCCTTCATTGAGCACATTCCGTGGATACGAATTGGACCACCAGTAATCAGGGATCCAGGATGCCCATCCCGGCTTTGGATTCATCGCTACGATGCCCCAGTCGCCATCACCTGAGAAGTGGCATCCTAATCTGCCGACACCATAACCTACCATCAAAGAAGGTGCAGTCGCATCAATAAGATGTATCGGTTTGATACCCAAGCGCTTTACATACCAGGTGACTACAATAAATGCTACGATCAGACCACCATAAATAGCAAGTCCGCTACCACTGAATAAGGTGTGCACCGGATCACGCAGGAAAGCTTTAAATGTAGCAGCACTCTCAAAAAGAGCAAAGATCTTAGCACCCGCAATGCCTGAAAATGCTGCAACCAGCGTGATGTCTCCTGTCTTGTCATGTGGCTTAATCCAGATAGTCTTTCCCTTTTTCGTCTCCTGGATAGGAACTAATGTCCCGTTTTCTTCTTTTCTCTTTAACTCCAAATAGAGAAAGTAACTGCTAGCCAGAATTGCCATCGCCAGGAAGAAACCGAAGGTTTTGATGAGTGACAGACCATTGTCCGGAGCCG
>CAZGKN010000115.1:8350-8711 GCA_964525915.1 uncultured Saprospiraceae bacterium
AGGATACATACCAATAGGAATTAAAGGGTAAAGTTGCCTTTTTTTTAGGAAAATGAAAAATGGAATGTATGAATATTGTTAGTATGAATTAAGTGTATCAACTGTTTTTAATCTTCTATTGACTGACAACTCTTTCGCAGCATAAACTGTTCTATTAACAAAAAAGTATCAGGAAATGAATGACAGTGGAATGTACCCGGAAGCTACTACGGAGATGGCAAAAAAGAAAGCGGCTTTAGCACCTAAGAATATCGAAGCCTGGCGGACGTTCAGTCGGACTGTTTTCGAGGCCGGGGCACTGGATGAGAAGACAAAACAATTGATAGCAGTGGCCGTAGCTCATGTAACACAATGCCCTTAT
>CAZGKN010000116.1:0-8542 GCA_964525915.1 uncultured Saprospiraceae bacterium
TCTTTACGCCAGATCGATATTGCTTCCATACCCAGCGCTTTTTCCGCGACATACAACATGTCATGATCACAATTGGAACCCGGGAAAATAACTACACCTGCTTTCATATAATGATATTTATAATATGTATTGGAATAAAAACGAAGTTGATATTAATATTAAATGAATTACCTCTGCAATTTGTTTATTGCTGATCTGTAATATTGACAGACTGAGCAGGATGCTGACCGGTACCGCTAATACCAGTAACTGATCCAATCTGATCCCGGGTTGGATGAAAAAAGTCAGGAATCCAAAAGCTATAAACCAGAGCATTACTTCTTTTTTTCTTTTGGAATGGACACTATTGTGCTTACCACTGCTATAATTCAACAATGCATAGAGACATATAAATCCAAAGATGATGACCTTGACATACGTAGTATTGCTCCAGTTTATGTACCAATCCATCCAGGCAAAACCAGTACTCATGAGTTTCAGAAATCCGCTTAAGTCCCCATTCCAGAAATAGAATGTGCCACACAGAAAGATGGGTATGAGAAAACCAATGAAGTACTGGAGTAGCTCTCTGAGTTTAAAGGCTTTCACTATACTGAATCCTATCAGTCCTGCGATAAAGAATACAATATAACTGAAATCAAGTAGCATGGCTATCCCGATGAAAAGGCCTGCGTTGAACACCTGTGGGCTCGGACCGTTTAGTTTATAAGCATTGAGGATATTAAACAGGAATATGATCAGACAGGTATTTGCTAATAATACGGGTGAAAAGTAATTGAAGTCGGGGAATAATGCTACAATGAGTATATAAAAGATTCCCGGAAACATGCTGTTTTCCCGTACGATATGATTACTGTTGACCAATTTGATTATGATCACTGCCTGGATGAAAATCAGTACAGTTCCCAGTATGTGTGTCAGCGCATTATTGTGTCCGGAAGCCTGATAGATCAGATCACTCAGGGCATCTTTTGATAATGGGTTCCAGTTTGTCTCAGCGAAAAATACGGCCAATCGTAACAACAGGCAGTACAAGAACAGAAACACATAACTTATCGGTTGTTCTTTTCGGAATAACTCGAGCACAGCAGATTTTTTTGCATTGCAAAGGTATGATATTTATTAAGAAAGCACAGTTATCCAAAGAAGTATAACTATTTTATCATATATACAAAAAAAATTATACATAACAGACTATAATTATTTAAAATAGATTATCTTTGGCCATCATCTCATCAGCAGTCTGTGTAAACCCTGAAAAATCCTGTCATGACTGCTTTTTTTAAAATTTTCTTTTGCATAGTGTTGTTATCATTCAGTCTGGGTCTGCATGCACAAAAGCCCTTGCGCTCTAATGGAATGATCGCCCGTATAGGTGTTCATCATGAAGTGTTTAATCCTTCGATGTCCCGACTGTGGACAGATGCCCGTGGCGGGCTCACTTTGGGAGTAGATGGTATCTTCCACCACAAATATCTGCTGTTTCAGCCGGGTCTGTATGTCAATTATTACAATCAGGGTCATGCACCATTTTTCAAAGCACTGGAACGACCTATGGAAAAGCTGAAGGAAGGTGATTACTGGTCACTGAGAGCTCCGGTTCGATTAGGCACTTACCTGATCAATTCAGACTGGGTCAGAGTGAAAGTGACGGCCGGAATCTTTGTTGATTATGCCCCTAAGGGAATAAACCTGACTGAAGACGGCTACACTGATGAAATGCGCTATCTGACGTATGGTTGGACCACGGGCATAGGTCTGGTAGTTCATCCATTTTATCTGGATTTGGATTATGGAAATTCTTTCAATGGCTTTGAAAGTAACCGCCGATGGTCAGAACGATATGTATCATTGACCTTTGGTATTTTTCTGTAGTCAGTAAATCCGGGGTAGTAAATTGCGTAATTAATAAGCTATAAAAACCTTAAAAACTTTCTGAAACCCATTTTTACTCCAGACTACAATTGGGTACAATCCTGGCTGAAGATTCAATTGCAATCCGGATTCTTTTATATTCTGAAGATTATAATTCGCAACTATTTTTCCGGAGAGATCATATATGACCGCCTGATAAAGTGGTAAATCACTTTCGATATGAAGTGACTGTCCGCTGGCCAACAAAGTAGGGTATAATTGGATCAAATTTGTCTGATCAGAGGCGATACTATTGACACTGCCATCTGTATTGATCCCCGTAGTATAAATATTAAAACCACCACGCAGGTTCCCTTTGATTAGCTCCAGCCAACCATCACCATTCAGATCTGCCATGATCGGATGACTGCCCCGCCCATCATATTCATCCGGAAGACAACAATCATGGAGCGACAGTTGTGCACCGGGATCAGGGCTTATCGGCCCGTACAGGGCGGTCCGGCCTGACATGCTGCCACTAAGGATATAATTATTTCCTTGCAGTAACAGTGTCGCAGCCGTAGCATTTCCTTCCAATTCACCGGCTCCTTTTACATTAATCCCACCATAAGGATAGACATTAGGTGCTTCATTGAACTTAGGATGGAATTCAGGATTGGTAGCATTTCCGGTATTGACATACAGTGCAAACTGCCCATTTCGATCACCGATCAGTATGTCATTATCTCCATCATTATCAAAATCAATAATCGTAGGTGATGACCTTGATGGAACCTTCAATCCTGCATAATGGTCATCCAGATCGACGAAATTCAGTGGTTCCGGTGGCTTCGTGGTACTTTCATAACGTATGATATAACCCTGAATGTTTCCAACCAGTAAATCCGGGTATCCATCCTTGTCCAGGTCGCCGATGCAGGGCTGGTATGCATAATTACTGCTGCCTAATTGTTTCAGCCCCAGGAAATCATTGTCCACCAACCTGAATTTGAATTCATTTGTCGTACTTTCATTTTGGAAATAACTGAGTCCGGACACATAATTTCCAGCAGTATTGAGGAGATCATTACCTGCCAGGATGTCTGGTTTGCCATCGCCATTGATATCGGCTATCGCAGGATGGAAGCCTATGCCCAGATCAACGGTATTAGTGCGGAGGAAATTAGAGTCTATGAGTGTAAAATGATTGTCCGGTTCATGCCGGTAGATCCAGGTCATTTTATCCTCATTGGTCAGTTTGCCCGTATTATTACTAAATATCAAATAATCGGACTGCGCATTATAAAGCTTCAGATGGGAAATGGCGGGAAAGGGACCCAGACGCATTTTAATATCACCCGGTGGAAAATCGTCATCTACCTGTGTGATAAAGGCTTTTGTGTTGGTGCCCGTATTTTGTAAATACGATACTTCCTCAAATGAGACATCACCGATCAAAATGTCTGCAATGCCATCACGGTTTACATCATAAATCAGTGTAGATGAACCGGCATGCCGTGGATCGATCTCCGGATCTTGTACATTGTTCGCACAGGTATTAGGGTCATTGCTCAGAAGAATCTGATTGGTCAGTCCGCTTTCGATGAATTTTCCATAGCATCTATCAGCCCGGAAATAGAGCAGCGAATCGGTACCATATCCTTTTTCTATGGACTGATTTTGATAAAATTCAAGATAATTTCCATCCGGATTAAATGTAAAAATATCCAGATCGCCGTCGCTATCTATATCGGTAATGTCGGCCACATCAGCGCTTGAGACATAGATATTCAGTTTGCAGGAGGACTGTGACTGGAAATACAAAATATTAAAATCCCCCTGGTTCAACTGTACGAGGTCGAAATACGTGATGCCATTGTCTTTGCGGCCTTTCCATATCTGAAAACCACCCGGGCCTATATCCGGGTAAGCAAACATATCTACTATGCCATCCTTATTGTAATCTTTCAGAATGGCCCAATTACTAATGGCCGGAAATTTAATCGGTGGAGAAAGCCAGATTTTATACGTATTATCGGCGTGGTCTAACCTATACACGATGAAATTTTCGCCGGTCTTGTCATATACTATTAACTCATCCGTACCATCACCGTCCAGATCATAACTGTCGAAAAGTGGACTGGTGAGTCCACCATCAGCCGCATTATATCTTACTTCACCGGCGATTGTGATCACGGGATTCTGTTTCTGAAATTGCTGTGCAGAAGCATTATTTGCACAAGTAAAAATGAAAATCAGAAATACAATAAAGACAAAATCAATATTTTTCATAAACTAAAAGTACGGAATATTTTAAGTGTAAAAATCTATTTGTAACTATTCATCCTGATGTGTATTGAATATCATGAGATAATTCAAAATTGGTTGGTGTAAACTAAAAGGACTTGATATGACCATTTGTACGTCTTCAGATCCCTTTAGGCAGGCAAGTGGTCAAATCGTTTGATGATTATAAAAATAAAAAAGAGTGGCATTTCTGCCACTCTTTGTCGGTGTTTCTACCCAAAAGTAAAATTTGATTAATTAACTATCTGTATTTGTTTCATTTCGTACCGGCCTTTATCAGAGATTAATTTTAAAATGTAATTCCCTGCCGGGTAATTATCATGAAGCGTGATAATTCCGTTGCCATTGACAGTACCACTATTGATTTGTTGCCCATTGATGTTGAACATTTGATAGGAATAATGATCATCCGTGCCATCAATATGGATTACCGGTGTGTGAGAACTGACCGGGTTTGGATAAATCGCAATTGATGCTGGTGCAGGTTTGTTTATTGCATTCGTACTGCCCAGACGTTGTTGATGTACAAGCGCCTCTTCAATTGTGGTGAATGAATCATCTACAAATTTGACTTCTGCCAGCGCAGATTTCTCACCTGCTCTGTAGAAATAATATCTGTAACTTATCGAACTCTGTCCCTGAGTAAGTCCGAAAGCCGTAAGTAACTGCGCCGGAGCAGGTGCCCCACCTAAGTAAAAACTATCTTTGGCAGTTTCAATCTTCTTGACAAGTAATACATCAATGAGTGGTGATGGATTTCCATCTTTGTCATTGACCTTCATTTTTCCCCACCCAACGACTTCATTATTTTCGATATATTCAGTACGGCGCTCTCCGGGAACATTATTCAGTCCAAAAAGGCCGACGGTCAATGAAAATGAAGTGTTGAATCTATAATCATCGGTCCACTGATCAGACATAGTCATTGGATATTTTATATCATGTGCAGGTGCACTGTAAATTACATTTTGATGATTAAAAATTAAACTGTCCGAAGGGCTTCCTGTAAGTAATGCGAGGGAAATCGCTTGTCTGTCAATGTGAACACCATAGCTCAAGATTCCATCTTGTGTGACATTTTGCATTCGGTTCCCATAGTATTTCAGACCAGAGAATGGATAAAATATTTCGATTTGAAAGCTTGCATCCGGGTAAGCACTATTGTCTGCCGGATACGCTCTTCGATAGATAATGTCATCCCGCTGTGCAGTAGTAAGGTCCCATACTACGTCTGAGCCTGGCGCAAAGGAAGGTAAATTAGTTCGTTTCAGTAGCGCAAATGTATCATTTGACGCACACTGTGCAATCGAAGGTGAATTAGAGAAATCCAATGTAATCTGTGCTGCTGAAAAATAATAAGTGCACAGTCCGAACAAGAGTAGTAGTGTCTTTTTCATTGTGTTTAATTTTTATGCAATTTAAGGGATTTTTGGATCATATATGCTCAAAATGGTGTTAAACTAATGTTATGATGGTGCGATTAATTCAATCGTTATAGTGCTTATTTGATCCCGGTTATTTTGCCAATTTTGTATAAAATAAAAAGAGCGGCATTTGTGCCGCTCTCTAAAGGTGTTGCTAATATAGTAATGCTTAATAAACTATCTGAATTGGCTGGGTCGAAAACTGTCCTGTTTTTGAGAATACTTTTAGAAAATAACTGCCGGATGTGATGTTCTCACTAAGGTTTATATTTGAATTGGTACTTAACTTACCCTCACTTATAGCCTGACCACTAAGGTTGATTAATTGATATGAATATTGATCAGGTTCACCGGTTACATGAATAGTGAAAGAACGGGTGGTTATTGGATTTGGAAATACAGTAAATGGTACTTTTTCGCCTTTTTTTACACTGCTCGTATATAAACGCAATTGTTGTACATATACATTTTCTACTTTAGTATAGCTACTATCCGCGAATCCAATCTCGACCATTCCATAATATTCACCGGCTCTTTGGAAAATGTAATGATAATTCTTATCTACCTGACCTTGTGTAAGCCCGAATGCATTGAGTAAAAGGGCAGGGGCAGGCGAGCCTGCCAGATAAAAACTATCAATCGCTGTTTGAGTTCTTTTGATTAACAGTACGTCAGTAGGACTGGCAGGATTACCATTCTTGTCATTAATTTTGGTTTTCCCCCAACCGATTACTTCATTGGTAGTGATGTATTCAGTGCGCCGCTCGCCTGGAGTAGCAACCAGACCGTAAGCTAAGATTGTCAAGGCAAACGAAGTTTTAAACTTATACGTATTCGTCCATTGGTCACCTATGCTTATCGGATATTTGACAAGATAAGACGGAGTGCTGTAGTGCACATCTTGTTTATTAAAAATAAGGCTGTCTGTCGTACTCCCGGTCAAAAGTGCGAGTGGAATGGCCTGACGATCTATATGTACTCCATATCCGGCTATTCCATCGGAAGTTACATTTTGCATTAAATTACCAATGTATCGCAAGCCGGAAAATGGATAAAAAATTTCAGTCTGAAATGTTGCCTCGGGAAAGCTTTGATTATTTGCTACAAAGGCTTTTCTGAAAACATTTGATGAATCTGTCGCAGCAGTAAAATCCCACACCGCATCTTCGCCGGGTGCGATTGCTGGCAATGACTTTAGTTTTAAAGTAGTTGCGGAGTCAAAAGACTGACACAATGCAATGGAGGGTGCATTCGTAAAATCCAGTGTGATTTGTGTATAGCTATAATGAGATAAGCACAGACTAATTAAAGCGAATAGAAACTGTTTCATTTCCTAAAATTTTATGCAATTTTAAATGATATTGATTCCTTTTTGGATTAATTGGGATGAATAGCGGAATTATGTATGTGAAGAACAATTGCTTTCTAAACACTAATTCTAAATTTGTTACAATATCAGGTTTAAGTAAAATGATCGTCACAGGATTCAATAAACATTGGTTGTTAGGTATAGTATGTCTTTTGTTTGCTCAGGGAAAAACACTGGGACAGGATTCTACTGTGCATGATTATTTTAATAAAATGAGAACTGTTTCTGATATAGATGAGAAGATAGAATTGTATTATAAGATAAGTTATGCCTATAATTTACAGGGCAATGACTCGATGGAGTTAAAGTATGATCGGATTGCTATTAATCTGAGTAAAAAATATCATAAGTCACAGATGGAGGCTAAGGGATATTATTTTATTGCCGAGAAATTCTATATGGTAAGCGAAAACGATTCAGCTTCGTATTATGCCCGGCGATGTATTGATGCTTATCGCAATAAAAACTTTAAGACCAAATATTATGTCGCTGCAATGAATATTTTAGCTTCTACAGATCTGGACAAAGCGAAGGGTGAGAGCGCATTGCAGTTAATCGATGAACAATTACGTGTAGCTTCTGAGATCAAAGATTCGAATGGAATATCTTCTGCATATACTTTGCTTGCTTCGGTCTATGAATCGACAAAGGATAAACACCAGGCGCTGAAATATGCGCTGAAAGCACTTGATATCGACAGAGCATTTAAGAATGAAGTAAATTTATCACAGTCGCTTACGAATGTGGGTATGTTGTATCTGGATCTCAATCATGCAAAGGCTGCATTACCCTTACTAAAAGAAGCACTGCATATTGCTTCAAATGATTACCCATCAGTTAGAGATAAAAGTACAGCACAGTTGTATTTAGGCAAGTGCTATTTAGCCTTGGGGCAAAGGGATTCTGCTTTTATGTATTTCCATGCTGCAGGTAAAGTGATCCCATCGCTCGGTGATCCGGATTTGTCGATCCGGATGTATGAGTCGAATGCCAATACTTGTTTGATCACAGGGAAATTCGATTCAGCACTGATAAATATCGATGCAGCGATCAGTTTATCAGACCGGTATAGTTTGCTTGATCTGAAAGCGAATGGATTGGATGTCAGATCAGATATTCTTGCAAAATTAGGCAGATACAAAGAAGCGTATGAACAGCATCTTAAGTATGTGGACCTGAATGACAGTCTGAATAATTCGAATTTAAGGAAATCAATTGCACTGATGCGTGTAAAGTATAATATTATAAATAAGGATCAGAAAATTGCCCGGCAGAAGGTCGAATCCATATTTCTGATGATTAGTTCAATATTATTATTTAGTTTGTTGGTAATTATTTTTATTCAGTACATCAGACAGAAAAACACAACCCGGGTAGTTCGTAAACAAAGCCAGAATCTGAATCTACTCTTGAAAGAATTGCATCATAGGGTAAAGAATAATCTGCAGATAGTCTCCAGTCTTATGAGTCTGCAGGCTTTTCGTATCAAAGATGAAAAAGCATCACAGGCAGTGCGCGACGGGCAGCGAAGGATCGAAGCAATGAGCCTCATTCACCAGAAGCTATATACCCGGGATAATATGACCGA
>CAZGKN010000117.1:0-8537 GCA_964525915.1 uncultured Saprospiraceae bacterium
TGGAGGGTGGAAGTATCGAATTAGGTAAGGCAAGTACCAATGCGGTCGTGATCAGTGATATCATGATCTTGTTTGCTGATTATGTCATCGCTTTACTACTGACCCGATGATCCGTATCAACAACATAGTAAAGACATTTGAAGATACGCAGGTATTGAAAGGAATAACAACCGTCTTCGAGCCTGGCAAATGCAATCTTATCATCGGCCGAAGTGGCGCCGGTAAGACAGTCCTACTGAAGATATTAGTAGGCTTATTGAGGCCCAGCTCAGGAGAATTACACTACGATAAGATCAATTTCCTTACTTTGGATAAAAAATCGCTGCGACAGCTCCGAATGAATATGGGTATGCTCTTTCAGGGATCTGCACTGTTTGACTCTATGACTGTAGAAGAAAATGTGCGCTTCCCCTTGGATATGTTTACCAGTAAGACGATGAAGGAGAAGAAAATGCGTGTCAATGAATGTCTCGAAAGAGTGAATCTGACGGGCAACAATGATAAATTTCCAAGTGAGATCAGTGGTGGGATGCAAAAACGGGTGGGTATCGCGAGAGCTATTGTACTTAAACCCCAATTCTTGTTTTGTGATGAACCTAACTCTGGTTTGGATCCGAAAACATCCATCCTGATCGATGAACTCATCTATTCCATCACACAGGAATCCAAAATCACCACCGTAGTGAACACACATGATATGAACTCAGTGATGCAAATTGGCGATAATATCAACCTATTGGCCGATGGGTTATTGGTTTGGCAGGGCACGAAAGAAGAAGTATTGGATAGTAAAAATGAGATGCTCGAATCATTCGTCTTTGCTTCACCTTTCCTTCAAAAACTTAAAGACAGAGCCAATCTATGAAAAAAGATAGAATCACTGTATTAAATGATAAAATTAAAAACTATGATAGAAACGCCGACAAGTGAGAGTATAAATAAAAAAGACCCGGTCTCCGCCTTTGCGGCACCGGGTCAGAAGACTAAGGTCTCAAAATAAGAAAACTACTTCTTTTGCCAACGTATCAAAAAAACTTGTTGGCTGATATCTTGATATATATTATTTTTTAATATATTTACTTTTGCTATATACTACAACGTTGAAAAGGATAAAAATGTTCTTTTTCTTCGTAAATTCTTGCGCTCTTTTGCAGACATTAGAACCTATGCAAATATAATGCCAATTGTGTTTGAGTGTATTATAATGAATATTTTTTATATGAAATATATTAACAAAAAGTTATTTTCGTTAAATTTTTTATCAACATAATGAACTTCGATTGATATCACATCAATATAAATCTAATTATTTTATATAATAATTATTATTACAAGAGGCCAGAATTCGCTTATTTCATCTCTGTTGAGCCCGAAATTATTTCCAGCCATTTGGTTACTTCTGCCAGAATCATTGCTGTCGCCCCCCATATAGGAATCCCGGGTATGATATTATAATAAGGAATTTCACGTAGTGCATCTCCATTTCTACCCCTCCATTCCATAACATCCAGACTATCCTGCTCCCTGAGCTGCTTCAGCGAGATAAGAAATGCTGCTTCCGATTCATCCTGTGATAAAGTAATAGTTGGTAGTTGGTTGACAAAAGCCATAACCGGTGTGATTTCGAACTTACTAACCGGGATATACAATGGCGCTAAAGTTCCTAAAACCTGAATATCCTCACTCCGGATACCCGTCTCTTCATACGCTTCGCGGACAGCCGTAGCAATCAGATCCTGATCCTGTGGTTCACGGCTCCCACCCGGAAAACTAATCTGGCCGCTATGTGGATCGTCCGGATGCACTGTCCGTTGCATTACCAATGTATTCAGATCATCACCGTCAGGAATAAGTGTCACGAGGACGCCTGCTTGTCTGACATCGTACGGAACTGTATAGGCGATTGTCCTGCCCGGTGGCAACATTTTCTCACGAGCGATCGGGCCCGGACTTTTGTCTAATAATGATTGTAAAATCGCGGAGGTGAATTGGACAGACACCTGAATTTGCTACTTATTACTCTCTGTAAGATACTTGGCTATCGCGCCGGTCATCGAAGGCGCGTCCGGCTGTGGTGCTCTGATATCAACTCTGAGTCCAAGGTCTTCTGCAGCCTTACATGTAGTGCTACCAAAACAGGCGATACGTGTCTCTTCCTGTACGAAATCAGGGAAATTATCAAACACACTCTGTAAACCCTGTGGGCTAAAAAATGCCAGCATGTCATACTTTATATCCGCCAGATCAGAAAGGTCACTGCTCACAGTACGGTACATCTCAGCCTCCAGATATTTCAGTTTATTGTCATCCAGCCATTGAGTCACTACCTTATTTCCAAGATTGGACATAGGCACCAGAAATGTTTCTGCTTTGTACTTAGTAAAGTTGTGCTGAAGATCTGACATCGCTTTCTCACCGATAAACACCTTGCGCTTTCTGTACAAAATAAACTTCTGCAAGTAATTCGCCACTGCTTCTGTAAGGCAGAAATAACGCGTATCCGGTGAAATTTTACCTCGCATTTCTTCAGCTAATCTGAAGAAATTATCGATTCCAAACTTACTATTGAAAATGATAAATCTGTGTTCGTCTAATCGGATGCGATTCTTACGAAATTCTTTTTCCGGAATAGATTCTACATGAATAAATGGTCTGAAATCTACCCGGATACCATATTTCTTCTCCAGATCAGTATAGGCCACCAATGCCTGAGAAGAAGGTTCTGGTTGCGAAACCAATAATGTTAAAACTTTCTTTAACTTAGTGTCGCTTGGATTTGCTTTTGTTTTTGTAGGCATACTTTGGTTTGTTCATTTCTGGCTTGCTAGTGGCTACTATTTAGTATCAAACGAGCAATGACCAATATCGGCGCAATTTCGACGGTGCAAAGGTAAATAAAAAAATGGAATTTTTGGTAGCTTATGAAATTTCCGGCTAAGAGCATCGCTCTGAGTTGCCGGATTAGATACATGAGAATGAATAGCCCAATGCCGATGTATATACCCAGATCCGCAATATTCTCAGACATAAAGGCAATAGCAGCATTCAGTGGTAAGAGTATCAGTCCCAGGAAAATATTGAATGCCACGATCATAAAATTGTAGTAACTGGATTCTTTCTCCACCGGAAATACACTACCAATCACTATCAATGTCAGATGCTTGAGTAAATAAATGGCGACGAATGCACCCACACACATAAAGTACAGCTTGATATCTGAGGGTGTGATACTTATTTTCAAAAAGCGGAGTAAAAGAAACAGAAAAAGACCCGAATTAAAAAAGTAAAACAAGTAGAGTAATAAATACGAAAGTGCATGACTACTCTGTTGTAAGCGGTAAATCATTTTCAGATAAGTATCATTAAAAATGGCTTTGTAAATCGAATTGAGTAATCCGCGATTGAATGTCACCAGGATAGTCAGCATCAGCAACAATATCAGTAAGGTGACAAAAAGAAAATTCTGGTTTTTTGATAAATTGGTCTCTAAGGGTACAGGCTTTTTTACGATCAGCGTATCCTGCATCTGATAATTGGCTGGTACAGGTATAATCTCAAAGGGATTTGACTGATCGATAAACTGGGTATCTTTTTTCACAGCAGCGGTGTGTGCGGTGCCTTTCCTGATCTCAAATGGATTGTTACTCTGCCCCGCTGCATCAACTTGCATTATAAGCAGACAGGTCAATAATATATATATTACTCTTCGGATCAAATTATTCGTATTGCGGTGCAAAAGTACTATGCTTTTTTCATTTGACTTATTTCCTGTGACTTTAACCACCGAAAATGAAATGCAGCGATGATCGCCAGTGAGATATAAAAGAATGAACCCTCCTTGTCTGACTCAACCACATCATTGATCAGCAACACCATCACCAGATTAAAAAAGCAAAGTCCGGCTGCTATGATCATATCCTTTTCTGCTCTGTTCTTCACACTGTGATACAAGCGCTGAACTGTCACAAATGCATAGTAGATCAATGCGAGATAAAGCAAAGCAGCAAATACACCCTGTTCTATCATCAATAAGAGCAAATAACTGTGGACCGTACTCTGCTCAGGATTTTTGCTGACATAGGTACGGAATGAGTTCAAAGTATAGGGCTTGTACGTGTCATAAAAATTGTTTGGGCCTACACCCAGTAATGGCCTGTCCGGAATCATATATCGGGCTGCCACCCATCGGTATAGCCTTTCCATGGTGGAGATATCTTCCATATTGTAAGTGGCCGAAAGCAAGTCATCAAAATTAGTCTGGGTTATCGTCTTGTTGTAGTCAGGGGCTAAGGTAAAAAAGTGATCATCATCCACCAGATAAGCAGTGCCGATTACTGCGCCTATAACTCCAGCCCAGTAGAACCACTTCACCAGTTTCATCCGAATGACAAAATAAAAGCCTATCGATAATACCAGTGTCAGAATTGCTGCCCGGGTATAACTAAAGTAGGTAGCCACTATAAACAGTGCTAATAATCCGATCAGAAACCAACGAAGCATACTCTTACCCTTTGCCTGCCGCCAAAGAAACCACAGGAATGGGACTATCACTACGATCTGAACAGCATAGCTCACATGATTTGAATAAAAGGGACCGACCATCTTATTGATGCTTACAAACGAAAAACCATCTGCTGCATGGCGGGACATGACATACAGCACTGTAAGCAGACAAGCAATGACGGCAAACCAGCTCATTTTCCTCACATCAGCCACTGATCGGAGAAACAAAGCTGTACAGGCAAAATAAGCGACCAGGTACCAGCCCTTAGCCAATAAGTATTTTATTGACAGCAAGACATTTGTGGAATTTATCGTAGCCAGGATGGATAGGAAAAACATCGCGATCAGAATAAAAACAATCGGATGATATAAAAACCGGAAATCCCATTTTTTATAATTCATCAAAAAAGCTACCGGTGCAATTGCAAAAAAGAACATAGCGATAGCTTCATCCGGAAAATCGAGCGTCAGGCTTCCAAACTGCAACCCTACTGAGAAAGGAATACAAAATATTAATAAAAAATAAATCCACCGGATATTCAGAAATGCCATAACTGCCGCAAACAGTGCCACAGGCAAAGCCATGATCCAGACTTTATCAGTGATGAGGGCAATCAGAGTACTACTTATCAGGAAAATCAATAAGAGCCACTCATAATTTTTCTCTATTGATTTACTATGATGAATCTCTTTAAGCATTCCAGATTCGTTTCCACTGAGGATCCTGCATTACCCGAAGTAAAAGTAGACCTAACAATGTACCGAAAAAGCCAGCGCCCGCAGCAATCACTACCAGCAATGATCTGACCGGTCGTGATTTTTTCTCCGGTGTTTCAGCGCTTTGTATCAGGTATAGCATTCTGGCATTACCATCCAGGATCGACTTCACCTGATTGTATTTTGATTCATAACTGACCAAAAACTCTTTTGCCTGTTTCTGTTGTGCCATCAGCACTTCCAGTTTATCCCGACCTGCATTGAAATTATCCATATTCATGATACTGGTCGAACCCGTGTCCGTCAGAGCCTGATACTCCTTTTCCATACCGGATACTAAAGCTCTCAGCATAGAGATTGTGTCTCTGGGGATACCCGGACTTGCTTCCAGTGCTTTTAATCGTTGTCTTTCACGGTTTAATTTCGTCTCAGTTCCCAACACCCGTTCAGTCATCAGCTCAGCTTGCGATGCAGGATCGATGATCTTATATTTCAGACGCATCGAGTCGATGATTCCATTATAAGTAACCAGCGACTTCTGTGTCGAATCCATGGTACTTTTAATCGTAGCCAACATAGAAGCCAGACTTTTCTTCAGTAAGGTGGTAGAAATCTGGTTGATCTTTTCCCGGGCAGCATTGGCCATCGCTGCACTTACTTTCGTGTCTTTGTCTTCGACCGACAGTTCGATAGCGTCTAACTTTGTTTTATCGACTTTGTAGAGTTGATTAAAGTTTTTCTGTGCTTTTAGCCGGGCAAATCTTGATGTTGAATCAATGTGATAATGTCGCATCAGGTGAAATGAATCGATCATAAAATCAACCAATTCATTGGACTGCGCTACGATTAATATCCGGTCCAGATCTACGCCCGACCCATAATACTGCATAGGCTGATTACTATAGCCGAAGATATGTTCGGGTTTCATCACATCAGTACTACCTGCGTAAAACAGGGTAGTCGCTTTATAATAATTGGGCATAATCAGGCTTACTATCGCTGTCAATCCAGCTAGTATCAATACATTACGTAAGATTACCTTTCTTTTAGACCAATAAAATTTTAATAAATCAATAATTGTCTCTCTGGACTCCATGTGCCAATACTTTCAATGGAGTGCAAAATTACAATAATATCCAGCTTAGCGAAATATTATACTATACAAACAGTGCGTAGATACTATGGATTATGCGCTCACAAGAATATATTGAGAAAAATTGACCCAAAAGCAGGCCATAATCTATACTTCCGGCACCCAATCCAATTCGATTTGCCGACGGTCCAGGTCAGTATCGATCACCTTTACCCGGATGCTATCGCCCATTTTTATCACCCGGCCACTTCGATTACCGGTAGCGCGTAATTTACTCTCATCCAGCGTAAATCCTTCATCAAAGCGATCAAAGCGTACCATACCTTCACACAGATTCACTATGAGTTCGACAAAAATGCCGCGATCATGGAGACCGGAGACTATGCCATCAAATTCATGACCCAGATATTGAGACATAAACTCTACCTGTTTGTACTTGATTGATTCCCGTTCGGCATCCATTGCTTTACGTTCCTGCGCAGAGATGTGCTTACATTGTGTTTCGAGTTCAGCTTTGTCGGTTCTATATATATCATCGCCCAGATTCCTGAATAAAATCCGGTGCGCCAGCACATCGCTATATCTTCTGATCGGTGAAGTAAAATGCGTGTAATCATCAAAGCCAAGACCATAATGACCGATATTATTCGTCGTGTATTCAGCCTTTGCCATTGTACGGATGGCCAGTGGAGTGAGTACTTTGAGTGTCTCATCTGATTCAGCTTTCTCAGCCAGTGTATTCAGTGAATGGGCGATGGCCTTTGGATTACTGATATCCATCTTATACCCCATTTCAGCAGCAAACTTGGCAAAATCTTCCAGCTTTTCCTTATTCGGAAGATCGTGTACACGGTAGATAAACGGGATCTCGCTGGACTGCCCTTTCTTACGGATAAACTCCGCAGCAGATCGATTGGCAAGCAACATAAAATCTTCTACCAGCAGGTGTGCTTCTTTTCTTTCCTTCACAAAAAGTTGAATGGGGAAACCATTTTCATCCAGACGAAACATCACTTCATCTGATTCAAAAGCGATAGCGCCGTGTTTATATCTTACTTTCCGGAGTTTGCCGGCAAATCGGTTAAGCACCTGCAACTCTCCGGCATAATCACCCAGGCCACTTTCCAGCCGTTCCTGGGCTTCTTCATAAGTAAACCGGCGGTCACTATGAATCGCTGTCTTGCCAAACCAGGTATTTACAATTTTCTGATTTGGATCAAACTCAAAGACAGCCGATAAAGTCAATTTATCCTCAGCGGGACGAAGTGAGCACAGTTCATTTGACAGGCGCTCAGGAAGCATGGGTAATACCCGATCCACCAGATACACTGATGTACTCCGCTCATAAGCCTCAGCATCCAGCGCTGTCCCGGGGAGAAGGTAATGTGTGACATCGGCTATATGTACACCAATCTCCGTATTCCCATTTTCGAGGATTCGATATGAAAGTGCGTCATCAAAATCTTTTGCATTCTCCGGGTCAATCGTAAAAGTTAGTACAGATCGCATGTCCCGGCGGCGATTGATCTCATCATCACTAATGCTCGCGGGCATTTGCTCTGTTTCTACCATTGCTTCCTTACTGAAATGAAGTCCGAAGCCCTGTCCGATCAGTATTGACTTCATCTCGAGTTCCGCCGGTCTGACCTTACCTATGACTTCAGTGATCTCACCCAGGATAAGTTTATTTTTTTCATCCGGCCATTCATAGACGTCAGCGATTACGATATCGCCATCAGTTGCAGTCAGTCGTTTATCCTTGAAAATGGTAATCTCAAAGCCATCCGGTGCTTTAAACGGCAGGACGAGGCCTCGCTTTTCATTACCGAAATATTTGCCCATAAACTGATTACGCGCTCTGTGAACGATTGCAGTTACCCTGCCTGACAATCCTCTGCGCCTTCCTCTGGGCAAGATTGTTACCTGTACAGTATCACCATTCATGGCACCTTTCAGGCTGCCGGGGGCGACAAAAATATCATCCTCCCTTCCCTCCACGATGATGTAGGCTGCACCTGAGCGCGTGACATCCACCTTACCGGTATAACTAGATTGACTGTACCCGGATTTCTGTATCAACTGGAATCCGGATTTCTTAACTTCTGACACTTTGGCTTCCTTCGCCAATTGAGTCAGTACAGATAGTATTTCAGTAGGTGTATTACTGACTTTCAGCATTTTCTGAAGTCGTAAAAGCATCTAGTAAATAAAGCAGATAAACTTA
>CAZGKN010000118.1:0-8337 GCA_964525915.1 uncultured Saprospiraceae bacterium
GAACAAAGTGGCTTCATAGCAGAGATTGGGTATGACACTTTTCAAAAAATACTTGAAGAAGCTGTTCTGGAGCTTAAAGAAGAAGATTTCCATGACTTATTTAGTAATCCTACAAAAGAAAAGGTCGTGGAATCCCGAGATGTTACAATAGAAACTGACACTGAAATGCTAATTCCAGCAGAATACGTCAGTTCCTCGGCAGAAAGGCTGGCACTGTATCATGAATTAGATCAGATCAATATTGAAGCCGATCTGCAAATATTTCTGATCAAACTGGAGGACCGCTTTGGCACTATCCCGGCACCGGTATTTGAGTTAACTGATGGGTTACGCTTACGTTGGACATTACGACGATTAGGTTTTGAGCGATTAGTGATAAAAAATGGCTCAGCCAATGCGTATTTCCCGGCTAATGCACAGTCTGTTTATTATGAAACACCCACATTCCAACAAATCATGGCACATATTGCTCAGTCGCAGGATGAAAATCTGACTTTGAAGAAAACAAGTCGAAATCTCATCATGCACTGCGAGAATATCTCAACCTTGCAGGTGGCGCTTCAGTATTTCCATCAATTATTATCAATAATACGGCCGGAGAGCCAAGATTAAATCATTTTACTCTGGAAATAAAAGGATTTCTGAGGTTCTTAGCTGACTGCAGTATAACTTTTATTGATCCGACAGTTAGTTTTGCTTCAATCATAAGTGGAATTTTATTAGCATCATTACTTGCATAGATATGTGAGCCACTTGCACTGGAAAATACCTGCCCCGGCACTGTCGCAGGTGATAAACGGATCGTATTAAAAGTTCCCAGACCTTTTACATCCTTGTGATTAAAAAATCCATCAAATCGCGCAGGAAGATAATAATTCCGGTCATCCATAAAAATATTCAGATCAAAGGATTTCCCTTTACTGTAATTTTGAAATTGATAATTCCTGACAAAGTAAAGTGCACTCAGAATATCCTGTGTACATTCATTTACCGATACAGTTTTCTTTGTCAAATGGTTAATATCGGGTCCGGCATAGCTCATTACACTTTTCCCTTCCTGATTGAATATCTTTTTCTCATATCTTTTATATCCATTCTCACGGACTTTTTTGACACTCCACTTGGGCATTAATGTACTTTTATCTACCATCACTTCGAATTGATCATATACATTGAATAACCATTCATAGCTACTGTATGTATCTCCCACAGCATTGATATAATACTCGTCCTTGGTCTCATTCACATGAAATACTGCCTGACCTACATTTAACCATATCAGGCCCCAATTATAATAAATCTGATATACCAGATGCTCATTGTCACCAAATGCGGTATTATTTATGCTGCAATCAGCGACAGAGAGAGATTTGTCTGCTATTCCAAAATGTCTGTTTACTGGCCAGACTATGGATGGCAACAGGATCAACAGGATTACAATGTTTCTATTCATTTTCTTTTGTCTCGTCTTTGTTCAGCATTAAAACGAATAAACCAACTAATGCCGGTAATAATAAATTTATAAAATAAAGTGAAAATGTTGTTAAAAGAGCAACCCATTCACTAACACCAAAGTATTGCCAAACAATTATTGCTACACCACCGCGGGCTAAAAAACCTGTAACCAAAGGTAATGGAATAGCGGTTTGAAATAAAAAAATCAGGAAAACTGCCATCAAAAAATCCAGGTTAACAGATACATCAAAAATTAATTGAAATAACAATAAATAAAGCGCAGTCCATACCAGAATCCTTAATAAACTCAGGATCAATATATACATTAAATCTAATCGTGAATAGTTAGCAACAATATCGAACTGATGAATAAACGTCGCTATTTTTCCAGCCCTTATTCGTTTTTTCATCGCAGAAAAAAACCATTGCATATTAAAATATATGACTAATCCTAATATCAATAATAGAGTTGTTCCGATACTAATGCTTGATGTTAAAATACCGCTCAATTGGACAGGTTGGTATAAAAAATAAATCATTGCACCACAACCTGCAATAATGATAGCCAGATTCTGAGATAAGCTACCGGCGAGCAATGATGCTACGCCCTGCCATCGATTGGGTTTATTCAGTACTATAATTCTACCACCTATTTCTCCTAAGCGTGCAGGTGTAAATAAGGCGAATAATAATCCAATCAAAACTGATTTCATCGATACCATGATTGATATATTCTCAAGCCCTGATACTAATTGTCTCCATTTAATGGCTTCAATAAAATAATTAATAAACACTAAGACTAGAATAATTGTCAATTTCCACCAGAGACCTGACACATTCTTTAATTTCTCAGTTACTTTAAGTATTGTTTCAGGATCTCTGAATTTATCAAAATTGAAATAAATAATAAATACAAAGCCAGCTAATGCGGCCAAACTTAGCCAGTTTTGCACAGAGGATTTTATTTTTAATGATGAACTTGTCAAATTAAGTTTTGTCTTGCTAAATGTCTTAAATCTTATTCATTTCTCACCCAATAATCCAGAGACAACAATATTAAGTATATTTGTAATATGAAAGAAGTAATGCAGCAGGAAACAATTATTCTCGGTATTGACCCCGGAACTATAATTCTCGGGTATGCCATAATATCGCTGCAGGGCAAGAAAATTAATATAATAGATCTGGGGAATTTAAACCTAAAATCATTTGATAATCCACACGAGAAACTCGCCTATATCTATAATCAATTGTGCACGATCATAGAGAAATACAAACCACAAGAGTTTGCCATTGAATCGCCATTTTATAGTAAGAATCCGCAATCAATGCATAAATTAGGACGAGCCCAGGGTGTCTGTATTGCGGTTTCTATGAAATATCATCTGGTAACCGCCGAATATTCACCCAGGAAAATCAAACAATCCGTTGCTGGACATGGCAATGCGTCAAAGGAACAGGTTGCCCGAATGATTGAAAAACAGTTCAATGTAAATTTATCAGGTTTTAAGCTGGATGCCACTGATGCGCTTTCTGTCGCGATTTGTCACGCACTGACCTCAGGTAATCCACTATCCGGGGGCACAAAGGCAAATTCCTGGAAAAAATTTATTACTGAAAATCCCGGAAGAATATCCGGTTAAAGTTTTCAGATACTTGCAGCGATCTGGTCTGCTATTTCGGCCAATTCTTCATTACTCAACTGTACAAATCCCTGACCGAATGTCATGTCTTTTACACTATTTATAGGTACAAGATGGATGTGCGCATGTGGTACCTCAAGCCCTACAACCGACATTCCGATTTTCTCACAAGGCAGTACTTTCTTCATTCCAATAGCTATCTTTTTTGCAGTCAACAACAGGTGCGAATATAGGCTATCCGGAATATCAAAAATATAATCGATTTCCTGTTTTGGAATCACAAGTGTATGTCCTTTCTTTAGCGGCCGAATATCTAAAAAAGCATAGCAAAGCTCATCCTCGTAAACTTTAAAACTCGGAATCTCGCCTGAAATGATTTTAGAAAAGATACTCGCCATGACTAAAAATTAAAATCAATAATTTCAAATTCCATGTCGCCGGCAGGAGTAGTTATTCTAGCTATAGCTCCTTTAGTGAGACCTAAAAGACCCTTTCCAATTGGAGAGGTAGCACTTATCTTACTATTCTTCAGGTCAGCTTCAGTCTCTGAAACCAATGTATAAACAAACTCTTTCTTTGTCTTCAGGTTCAAAATTTTCACATTTGACAACAATGATATCTTAGTCTTGTCCAACTGACTTTCATCAATCAACCTGGAATTTGCATAAATCTTTTCCAGTTCATTGATACGGAGCTCGAGCATTCCCTGGGCATTCTTTGCAGCATCATACTCAGCATTCTCGGATAGATCGCCTTTATCTCTGGCCTCGGCAATCGCACGCGCAGCCTCCTGACGTCCATTCGACTTCAATTCTTCCAATTCATCTTTAATTCTATC
This sequence comes from uncultured Saprospiraceae bacterium, assembly GCA_964525915.1. Lineage (GTDB taxonomy): Bacteria > Bacteroidota > Bacteroidia > Chitinophagales > Saprospiraceae > Parvibacillus. The sequence goes on from CAZGKN010000118.1 coordinate 3,937, forward strand.
CAGACCTTCCTGGGTCATATAATTATAAGCCATTGTACTATTTTTATAAAGTGAATAAAGACTAAATACCATCCCAGGTATTTAGTCTTTATTTGAATGTAAACAACTAAAATAAAGTAAGGTTTACACCCCTTACTTTCCAAAATTTAATCTAATACCAAAATTGTGCGAACCACTAAAAGCACGGGTCGTACGGTATGCATAATCAAAACCTATCTTAGCACCTGTTTCTTTATTTAAAAATAAATTAGCAGAAGCACCTAAAGCAAGTCCAGTATAAACATCTCTCTCTTCGACTGAAGCAGTCTGCAAGTCAAACTTATAGGCACCACGTACCTGCACGATATCATCAAATACACTTACTTCCGCGCCTAAGCCAAGCTGGTCCTGACTGAATGAGTTAGAAGTAAAATTTGCAATAGGTGTGAATCTTATCTCATCACCAAAATAGAAATCATAAGATGTACCAATATTCAATGTCACCGGCAATTCATAATTGGCAGATCGTTGATCATACGCAAGATTATAATTACTTGCAGTAGATTTGAGTGTCGTGAATCCTTCACCATTAAACTTCATGGGTGTTCCCAAATTACGCAAGGATAATCCCAGTTTAAAATTATCTTTCACTCCATTTACATATTGTACACCCGCATCTATTGCAATTCCACTTGCCCTGATATCAGTGATACTTTCCATGATAAAGCGCGCTGACAGACCTACAGAAACTTTATTTTCAAATGTCGTAGCATAGGAAACGGCAAGATTAGCCCATGTCGGTGAGTAATATGCTCCTGTTCCCTCTGGTTGATCCGTAGTAGTAACGCGGATATCCCCAAAGTCAAAAACCATGATATCCAGTCCAAAGACACCCCGCTTGCCAACTTTCTGCGCAATGCCCAAAGAATTAACTGCAATATCAGTACCAACTAAATACTGCATGTGACCAAATGCTATCTCAGTTTTATTTATTCGGGCAAGACCAGCAATATTTAGTCGCGTAGCTTCAATCCCACTAATACCTGAAGTAAAAATGGTATGTAAACCGGCGCTTCGTGCCCAGGGATTCATCAAGAGCTCACCTGCACCTGCGGCACCCTTCCTATCAGGATTTCCAGCCATCAATATACCTCCACATAAGAGTAATAAAAATGTTGTAAAAAATTTATTCATAAGAAAGTACAAATTTTGATCTTTAAATATGGAGGGAGATGAACTCCCCCCATTTATTCCATTCATTAAAATCCTGAAATTTCTAGTTGACGGATAGCCCCTACCCATTTGATCACACGTTCGCCTTTATCGGACTTGATATGAATCAAATAGACTCCACTAGCTACTGTAATCCCCTTACTGTTCTTCAAATCCCATTTTAGATCCGGATAAATCTGCGAAAACTTCAGTACTGCACCCGGCTCATTACGGGCTTCCGGAGTTTCATTCCGACTAAAGTGACGTATGAATTTTCCATCCAGTGAATAAATATTAACCTCACACTTAGCAGGAAGGTTAGTAATCTTGACTATATCTGCAATCTCGTTCTTTTCATAGCTGGAATAAGCATAATATGGATTTGGTACCACATTAATCATATCCAGTGCAGCATTAGTCAGGCTATCATCGGTCGCACCGGCAGTCTTACCACGAATTTCGATATTATACTTAGGCATTCCCTGATTATCACAAGCCGGATCATTAGTCTGATATGCATTATTTACTCTGATCTTTGCAATTGTCTCGGCAGGAATCAAACCATCTTTATACGAAAGTAAATTCTGTACTGGCAATGGGAAACCTACCCATTTAACCATAGAAGCTACCTGACCTTTAGCCACGGTGCTTCCAGATTTTAATCGCGTATAAATTACACCACATTCGTCATACTTAGTATCAGTCACATAGATATAATGCTGCCCACCAAAGTACAATGCTGCAAGATTCTGTTGATAACCTTCAAGAACAGTTACTGGTGATGGATTCCAAACCATATCAACATTGACATTTGGATCCAGTCCGGCAGCTTTCAGATAGTCACCAAATACAGCCGGCTGATAACTGGAGTTTTCTCCAAAGAATATATTCAATCGCTCGCCTGTCTCTACATTTATTGCATAACCAGGGAACCAAGATAGTCCTACAGTTGATTCCTGTACGGGATTGCCATTTGCATCTACGTCTTTAGATATCGATTTACTTTGTCTTAAATCAAATGTAGAAGGAATTTTAATTCCGCCACCTTTTTCCGGATTCAGACCAGCAGCGATATAATCATTATTACTTGTTTCAACTACTACACAACGTGACCAAAGATTTCTGTCACTGGTAAACACGATATCCACATTATTCAATGATTTCAAAGAAACTCTGTTATTTACAAATGTTTTAATCTCATCATTTACCGGAGCGGGAGTCATGTTCCATTGACCACTAACATCAGCGGAATAGCGCAGTGCTAATTGGAATGGTACGATATTCAACTTCTCATAAGCATTCATTGAATCCAATTTTATATCCGTAATCACTGAAGATGGACGCATATAATTCAGGAAGTCAAGTCCCTGGTAATTATCTACATCAGGCTGGAATGCTAACCATGGTGTAGCTGATTTGTCCCTTGTCGTTATGGTCTCACCTATATAACCATTGACATTATCCTGGTCATCACCGGGTTCATTATTATTAAAGAAAATAGAGAACCCATAATCTGCAATCAGTTTTTCATTGAAAATATCAAACTTTTCATTCTCAACTAATACCTTGCCATCCTGATCAGTCAATGACCATTTAGTCGTAGGAACATCGAGCTTCCCATCAGCCATGTTATCGTCTGAGAAAGAAAGTACGAATTTTCCGTCTTTCACATCCAGCGGATTATACACTTTAATTTGTATCGGGCCTGCCCCTTCGAGATAAGTAATATCGCAAACAGGTTGGTTATTAATCCTTGCATTTATGATACGATCTCTCTCTTCATTTGACATATCAAGGAAAACTTTATAGTTACCCTGACCATCTGTTCGTGTGATAATGCTTCCATCACCTACCTTAGCATGAAGGTATCGATCATTAATCGGTCTGGGTACAGCAGCATCAACTTCAATATTTCTACGACCTCTGACGAAAGTCAGCTTCTGACCCTGGAGTAACGCATCATTACTGGTCTCATAAGGATTAAAATCTTTGAAATTATTAGTTGCATAAGCAACCACTACATAATAATATTCTTTATGATTCACCAATTGTTTATCAGCACCAGTAGAAAATTCATCTTCAGTAACTTCAAAGACATTTCTGAGACCCTTATTCTCACCTGTGACTTTAAGTACCGGAGTTAACAGTGGCCTGTTCGTGCCTGGTATCTTATAATTACTCTCTACCCAGTTGTATAACTTAGAAATGTTATTCTTTTTATCCACCTGAGCTACCAATCTTGCTTTCGATGGGTCATCTAACTGACTCACTGCTGAAGGATCAACTAATTGATAAATCTGATATCCTTCAAACTTATAGAAATAAGTAGAATCTGTATTAGATGGAGAATAACCCGGATTAAATGCTGAGAAATTCAGGTCATAATTATTCTGACTTGGCTCATAAGACAAAGCAATAATCAATTTTCTGTCCAGCTCAATGATGTCCATATTTGGAGCATCCGGTCCATCAAATATTTTAAAGCAATTGTCAAAAAGGCTCTGGCATATATCATCTGCTCTTCTCAAGTCATCGAGAGGTGGGCAAGGATAATGCTGATCAGGCACCCAAGGCACACCTACTACCAGGAAGTTAGTTTTATTTGGATCCAGTCGGATTGGCCCGGTAGATTGAATTGATCTTCTATCATATTCAGGTAAACCATCTACAGAGCACATGGACCATCCGGTAGCATCACCTGGATCTGAAGGGAATGCATAATTTGTAGGCGTACCTCCGAAATTTTGATATCCTGTCCCACCGACAGTCAGGTGAGTTCCTGCTGCCCATTTTGCCTGGATCAGGTTATACCATTGTTCCGGCTTTCCACTTTGTGGGTCTCCTGTACCGCCAGTACCACCATTATTATAGTACATAAAAGCAGTCATTCCTATATCAATATCCTCACCACCGTTATCAACAGGTTTAGTAGGACCTTCAAAATAGTCAATACCCACAATTGGAATATGATCTTTATATGTATTAATTACAGATCCACCACTGGTACAAATCACACCATTGTTACCATCCTGATCATCTGAATTGTAATAATATACCAAGCTGCGGGCAGTATCACAACCAATATAGTCATCATACGGACATCCCAGGTCAGCATCAACCCACCAGCCAAAATAACAGTCCTGGATAGGCACCGGTGCACGGTTTACTAGCTTGTAACGCATAAATGTCATATCATTTAATGCATCACCT
>CAZGKN010000119.1:0-8271 GCA_964525915.1 uncultured Saprospiraceae bacterium
AGCTTAATATCCCGACTTCAGAGAATATCTTGATGGCATTGTCAAAGGCGATCAAGTACAGATTGATAAATACATTGCCGATTGTAAGGCGGTAAAGGAGAAATATCCCAAGCCTATTTAACGCCCGTTGACCACTCAAAATCAATAAACTCTCGGATAATTTCCAGGTTGTTTTTCCTAACCGGCCCTATCCGGTTGAGTTTATCACCAGTTGTCCGGGGATAGTGAATTGGTCACCTTCCACAGGTGTAGATGACCCAAGCTCAACCAAAGTAAATATTAGTACTGATGTAACCACGAGATATTCAGCATCTGTAAGTTATGAGGGTTGTTCACAAAGTGATACTATATTGATTAAAGTTCAGGATCCAAATGCGATTAATTGCGATAATATGTTGCTGCCCAATGCTTTCACACCAAACGGAGATAATCTCAATGATACGTATGGGATCAGTACAGTAATATTAGCTGATGAAGGATGTCTGTTTGAGATATTTGATCTTAATGGAAACCGCGTCTTTCATACCACATCTTCGACCGGTCGGTGGGATGGCACTTATCAGGGCAATCCTGCACGTCCGGGCGTTTATATGTACAAACTGAGATATACTTGTGGTGGTGAGAAATTTTCAAAAGCCGGATCGGTTAATCTGATCCGATAAAACTTTATTAATTCAGGGCAGAAATCACAGCTTAAAATTGCCTATTTATAAGTAATGCCTTGCCTCTGTGTAAGTAATATTTTACCGGATCCGGTTTTTCTCAATTCAGGTAAATATTAAGTGCAATCAATATTACAGAATCAGAATTGATTATTACATTTACAGCCTTAACTAAGTGTAATGTCCGACTGTAAAAAATTACTCTCCCTGTTCCTGATACTTGCGTTATCTGCACCTTTATTTTCCCAAAGTATATTCCGAATTCACGGGGCTATACAATATCAGTATAATCAAAGTGCAGCAAATCGCACCTTGATGCTGCGACCCTTACCAGGTAAGTATTATACGGATGCACAGGGCAATTTTGATATCCGTTTTACCGGACAGTATGACGTCACTCTCATAGTGAAGGATTCAATAAATGGTGATTTCGAATACAAAATAAAGCCTGAACAAATTAATTCACCTGATCCTATCCAGATTATTTTACCCGGAGATTATAGAGGGACTTATATTCCGGATGAATCCTCTGATATCCCAACAATCATATTAACAGATGATGGTGATGATAAGGTTGGTGACAATATGGAGATTAGTAGTATCCTTACTGCTTCTAAAGATCAATTCGTCTCCACAGCAAATTTCAATCTATTCACCTTCAGATTCCAAATGCGCGGATACGACAATGATTACAATACGGTTTTTCTGAATGGGATTCCGATGTCTGACCCCGAAACAGGTAATCTTGTCTTCGGTGAATGGGGCGGACTGAATGACGTCATGCGCAATGTGACCCAAAGCTACGGATTGCAAAACAATAGTTTTACGATCGGAAAACCCGGCTCCAATGTCTCTATAGATACTAGAGCTTCATCACAAAGGAAAACGACAAGGATATCCTATGCCAGTTCAAACAGATCATATCGCAATAGAATCATGGCTACCTATAATACAGGTAAATTGCCCTCAGGCTGGTCATTCAGCTTCAGTGGTTCTTATCGTTGGGCAAACGCAGGCTATAGCCCTGGAACTTTATATAAGGGAATCTCTTATTTCGGAGCAGTAGAGAAAGAAATAAACGCTAAGCATAGCATTGGGCTGACAATATTGGGATCTGACCTGCTCAGAGGTCGTTCATCAGCCAATACCCTCGAATCCTACGAACTTGCAGACGATCATTATTATAATCCTTACTGGGGTTATCAAAATGGTGAAGTCCGGAATAGCCGGATATCCGGAACCCATAAACCGATAGGTGTGCTTCACCATGACTGGAAAATAACTAAAAAAACAAGTCTTTCTACACGTATCGGATACCAAACCGGTAGTGAGTCTTATAAGCGCCTTGACTGGTATCAGGCCCGAGACCCCAGACCTGATTATTACAAATATCTTCCATCCTATTTCACCCAACCCACTGATGTAGCCTTCTATGACAGCTTGTATAGAAATGATATCAATTACAGGCAGTTAAATTGGGATTACCTGTACACCTCAAACAAAAACAGCTTTGAGACCATCAGCAATGCGAATGGTGTTCCGGGCAATTCAGTTTCAGGAAGACGATCTCAGTATATAATGGAAGATAATAAGCAGGATATAAGCATTTTTAATTTGAATTCCACACTGGAAAGTGTAGTTACTAAAAGATGGACGCTGCAAGCCGGCTTTACCTACCAGAAATATAAATCACACAATTATAAAGTGCTGGATGACCTCCTGGGTGGTGACTACTTCGTAGATGTAGATAAATTTGCAACTATTGATGATCCGAGCGCCAATCCGAATAATGATGCCGATATCCCGAATCATATCATCCATGAAGGTGACATCTATGGATATGATTATGATTACAATGTCAATGATGTTAAAGTCTGGCTTCAGAATGTGGTTACTTTACGACGATTTGATTTTTTCATCGGTGGCTCATTAGGTAAAAATGAAATGTGGCGGGTGGGTAATTTCCGCAATGGTAAGTTTCCTTTTACTTCACTGGGTTCATCCGAGAAACTGGATTTTGTTAATTATTCTGCGAAAGCCGGAATTACTTATAAAATAAATGGCCGGAATTATCTATATGTAAATGGTGGATTATTTTCAAACAGCAATCTGGTGGAAAATCTGTTTATTTCTCCACGTACCAGAAATGACGTTATTAAAAAACCAGAAAATGAGGATATCCGTAGCATAGAGGGTGGGTACATACTAACTGCACCCGATTTAAAAATCCGTCTCACCGGATACCTTACTGACTTCAATAATGGTATGACAATGGTCCGGTTTTATAATGATGAAGACCGCAGTAATGATATCTCCGGATTCATGAATAATCCCATTTCCAATATTGATAAAAGACACACCGGAATAGAATTTGCTGGTGAATATGCATTGTTTACCGGGTTTAAGATCAGTGGTATTGCAGCGATAGGGAAATATTACTACACCTCCCGGTTCAATGCTACGTATTATCTGGATTCCAAATCCGAACCAGTGGTGGAAAACAGGACGATTTATTCCTTAAACTATTATGTACCCAGCACACCACAACAAGCCTATTCATTAGGATTGAGTTATAATGGCAAGAAATATTGGTTTATCAACATTAATGCTAATTATGCCCGGAAATCGTACTTAAGTCCATTCTGGGACAGAAGGACAGAAGCCAGTGTGACCGGACTGGCCCTGGATGATCCGAACCGAATCGCACTGATCGCTGAAGAAGAGCTTCCAGCGGCTTTCACGCTGGATTTATTTGGAGGCAAGTCATTTAAGATTAAAAAATACTATTTAAACCTCAATGTCGGTGTAAATAATATTCTTAATAACCAAAACATTATTACCGGTGGCTACGAGCAAAACAGACTCGGGCTGGATAAAGAAAACAGTATCTCACTCGATAAATTTCCCAATAAATATTATTATGCTTATGGCATAAATTACTTTTGCGGACTAACTCTCAGGTTTTAATTCAATAATCATATCAAGATGAATATCAGTAAATTAATTTTCATTCTCACACTCTTTATAGGTATAAGTGCCTGCGTCAAAACTGAATTTGATGAACCACCCTATAATGACAATGATCCGAAGCTGAATGCTAATTTTTCAATAAAAGATCTGAAAAAACTGCATAAATCAGGAAAATACGAAACGGTTAATGATGATTATATCATCAAAGCAGTGGTCATTGCCGATGACAAAAGCGGGAATTACTATAAAACCATAGTGGTTCAGGATTCTACCGGTGGAATGGAAGTCAAAATAAATGGAACAGGTTTATTTGCTACTTATCCAGCCGGTCGCCGGGTCTATATCAAGACTAAAGGCATGACACTCGGTGATTATAATGGCAATTTCCAGGTGGGGATGGGAACTTACCTCAATAATAATAACCCGGATGATGAAAGACTCAGCGGAATACGACCTGAAATAATGGAAACCGTATTATTACCCGGTTCATTGAATCAGCCGCTGGTTCCTAAAAAAGGGCCAATCAGTAGTTTTACTTCAGCAGATTACAATACATTGGTCGAACTGGATAGTGTGGAGTTTAATAAGACAGAACTGGGTAAAAACTTTAGCGATGGTGTAAATAGTGGCACAAACCGGATTATCGAAGAATGTGAAGGGAACACTATCTTGTTAAGAAGCAGTTTGTATGCAGACTTCGCTGGTGACAGTGTCCCGTCAGGACGTGGAAATATCGTAGCTGTATTAAGTGTATTTGGTTCGGATAAACAATTATATCTGCGAGACAAAGCAGATATAAATTTCGGTGGTGATCGCTGTGGTCAGGGCGGTGGCGGCACTACATTAGTGACTATTCAGTCAATACGTGACTTATACTCAGGTGGCGCATCGACTGCAGGAAAAGACAAGAAAATCAAAGGAATAGTCATTTCGGATGCTACCGGCAATAATCTGGATTCTAAAAATGCAGTGGTATATCAACCGGGTAGTGCAGGGATTTTAGTACGCTTTGATGCAGCCCATTCATTTAAAATGGGAGACGAGATTGAAGTCGATGTCAGTAATCAGGAACTTTCTGAATTTAATGGATTGCTTCAATTGAACAATGTTCCGCTGGCCAATGCTTCATTGCTTTCTTCCGGAAATTCGGTCGTACCACAGACGGTAACTATAAAGGATCTGAACACCAATTTCGAATCCTACGAATCTGAATTAGTGAAAGTAACAAATGTGTCCTGGAGTAAAAGCGATGGCACGTTCAATGGTTCCGTGGACATCAGTGATGGCACAGGTTCGTTTATACTCTATACACGGGCCCAGGCGACCTTTGCTTCAAGCACTATTCCGGCTGGTACAATATCAGTAACCGGCTACATTACACAGGGTGGAAGCCAACAAACAGAAGAAATAGCGATCAGGAATCCGGCAGATATAGGCCAATAGTAAAAGTATAGCACTAACAATCTAAAAAAATTCAGTATATCTATATTAAACCGGGCTAAAAACTTACCGGGCTAAAAATTATTTTGTTTAAGATGCCAGGGCTACGCCCCTCAATATATCATCGTGGAATTATCTACTAAGATTACAGGGCTACGTCCCTTAGGTCAAAATGCTAATGATTAGATTAATAGATATTTCAAGTGAATAGTTACTTTAATTTGCATATAATATCCAACCCTGAATTCCAATAATTGAAATATATTTCAGATAATCCGGGAGTAACTTATTGAAAATATCTATAAATTAGCTAAAATGATTAATTTAGCAAAATGTCTCATTTTTCCCTATAAAATAAAGCTCTATGAAATATTGGATTTCGGTTTTTATATTGTTTTTTGGCTTCCACAATGTAAAGGCACAGATTGTTGAAGACTCCACTTTGGCTCAAATGATCGCAGATTCCTGTCCACAGTGCATCATAGGTGATTCACTAACTGCAGCAGCACAGAGTATCACGGATTTGGAATTGACGCAAACAAACAATGACGAAATTAACTCCACGAAGGGCTTAGACTATTTTACAGGACTGACACAATTTAAGTTGACTGTGCATAATATTTACTTATACGATGGGACTTTACCGCCAAATTTAAAACGCTTTTACTTCACAAGTCTGGACTCAAATCCCACATGGCTAGGCCAGGTCCATTTCAATGAAGGATTGGAATTTCTACATCTCGATGGAATAATATCAGAAGGTTTGGATTTTTTCCCTTTTTCGTTAAAAATATTGGAATTTGGCAGTGTAGAAGATGAAGGAAAGTATTTTCCCTGCTTACCACCCGGATTAGATAGTTGCAAAAATTTAGTTTCACAGAAACTATTTATCCCTAATAAACCGAAAAATTGTACATTCGATGGTAATTTAGCCATTAATCCATACCAATACTACCAAAATTGTTATGATGATAATATAAGGGTGAATGTATTAGCCTATCATGATAAAAATTGCAACGGGCATAAAGACAATTTTGAGAACTATATAAACGGGACCACTTTCACAGTAAAGCCACTGGATATAACGATTACGGATAATGAAAATGCATTTTATGCTGATTCAAATCAAACGCTGATTTTTCATTTAGAAAGTACTACATTCAAAATATATCCCAACGGTGAAGACTTTATTTTCCATACTGATTCTCTTTTAAATCATGCTCAAACTGTAATTATTCCCTTATGTGAACGTACAGGCGAATACAGTATTCTACAGGGAAATATTTACTATGACCGGAATAAAAATCTACTCAAGGATAGTACAGAAAATTATGTTTCAGGCATAAAGTTATTGGTACAACCAACTAATGAGAAAATTACTACTACTGGTTCCGGTCAATTTATATTTAAAGGTGATACCTCTACTGCCATAAGTATGGACCTTGCACTACCCTCCTCTATCACTTACCGATTAGCACAGGGCGCCATCCATGCGACCACACCTGCAACTTTTCTTACTACAGATACTCTGGGAGATATTCCTATTTGGGACAAATTAAAAGACTATGATGCAACCATAGCCATTATAGACATCGGAAGTTCAGCAAAAAACTCAAATAAACGTCACCAGACTACGATATCCAATACCGGGCTGAATGACCTGACAGGAACCGTCACCTGGACATTGAAAAATTGGGAATACACTAATTTTTATGATTTCAGTATTGCACCTGACGAAGTCCTGAAATCAGGGAAGGACATCACGCTCCTATTTAATAATTTCAGTATTTCTTCCGGGCAAAGCAGAACAATTGTCTTTTATGGCTCAATAATACAGGAGACCGGTACTGAAATAACAGAAAATGTAAGGTTTGAGGCTCAATCTTCAATAGACATCACAGATAAAATAACCTATATAGTCGGTGCGCCACATGATCCGAATTTTATAGAAGTAGATATGAATCGAATCTCTCAGAAATTTATTAATCAGGATGGCAAACTAAACTACAGCATTCATTTCCAAAATATCGGCACAGCTTCGGCAAAAAAAGTAACGATTTACAATTACGCTTCCTCGCTTGTCGATTTGGAACAATTAAAAATTACCGGACTGAGTGACATACCCACACTCGATATTTACAATGTAGGATCGGACAAATATTTGTTGATCTGGACATTTGAAAATATCAATCTACCTAATGCTGCAACTGATTCTATCGGCAGTATGGGTTATATCTCTTATCAGGTAGGGTTTACAGACAAGATTGCTCCTAAAGATTCTATCTCAAACCGGGCAGAAATTGTGTTTGATACCGAAAGCCCGATACACACAAACATAGCTCGTACAAGATTCTACTGTCCACAAATGGATGGATTACACTTTGCACAACCCATAGTAGATTTCTTCAAGTGTGCAGATGGGGTTGCTTCATTCAATGTTAATTATGATCCTAAATATTTACCCTTAACTGGCCAGTGGCAAGATCAGGATGAAAATAGCCTGGACAATAGAATATTTAACACAGCCGGTGATTTTACCTATGTATTAAGCGATGAAGCATTATGCACAGAAAGTTTTCAAATCAGACTCCAGAAACCAGACTCGATTCAATATACCTATGAGCGGACAGATAGTTTGCTACATCTGTTAGTTAGTGGCGGAACCAGCCCTTATACTATAACCTGGGAAAATGAAAATTCCACCGGTGAATATTTATGGTTGGGTAAAAACGGCACATATAAATTTACCATAACTGATTTTAACGGATGTGAAAAAAAAGGTTCAATAGAAATTTCAACATTAACGACTGATGAGGAACCAATAAAAATGCTGAAAATCTACCCTCAACCGGCAAAAGATATCCTATATCTGACACTTCCCAATGAATCAATTTTTAAATATTCTATCATCAATTCAAGTGGTCAGACAAGTCAAAATCAGCAATCCAGATTTGCCAGAAGTATTGATATACATACACTCCCTTCTGGCGCTTATACACTTTTAATTAGCCAGGGAGATCAAAACTATGTAGCAAGGTTTATTAAGAAATAAGATATAGAATGAATTAAATTGTTTTATGAAATGTTAAAAAACTAATTAATTGTTGTCTTAAATTGAAAATAGTTTACTTTTAGACTTTATTTCACCTAAACTTGACACCCATGTCTGTGAAACTGAAGAGTTACTTTTACGTAAGTC
>CAZGKN010000120.1:0-8257 GCA_964525915.1 uncultured Saprospiraceae bacterium
AAAACCTGGACCAATTTCTAAAACTGTATCTGTTTTTTTTATTTTCGCTACTTGATTTTATTTGTCGCCCATTGCTTAACCGACTTATGAGTAAATCATACTCCAGTCGAAATAATAATTTATCAATGGATTGCTTCAATGCGATGCGATATGTGTTTTTTGAACCGGGATCAAAGTATAATTGCATCTTAATACTATCCAAAGCGGGATTAACCGGGTAAATAGCCGGGTTACCGTTTGCTTTCCCTACATAGTTAACTATGCGGTTAACTTTATTAAAAATAGAAGCATTAAATCCCCTCGGTATGTAAATCCCAACGGGATAATCCCCTCTTTCTACTCTATTTTTAAGTTCAGCTCTGCTAATCCTATTTTCCTTTATCTCTTTTACCAGCTCAATCTGTTTTATTGGTGCGAGGTAATTGATTAAAGAATCACTAACTGATTTCTGATCATCATCACACCATAATACTTTGAAACCCACATCCTGATAATCCCGAAATGGAACATCCTGCACTATTGCCATGATTATTATCATTGCTAATGGCATGATAAATAACATTAATAGCCCGATCAGGTCGCGTCTGGCCAGGATACTTTCCTTCTGAAAAGTAGCTATGATTCTACCGAGGTTCAATCCCGAACTTCTTTTCCGGTTAAACTAATAATCATTTCCTGCAAACTACCAAAGTGAGTTGTCTTATCAATAGTCTTCATATCACCGCTGTAAATTATACTTCCATTGTCTATCAGACAGAATGTATCACATAACTTTTCAGCTTCATCCAGCAGATGCGAAGTATAAATAATGGTTTTACCTCCGGTTTTTAAATCAGCTATCAGATCATGGATTATATGCCTGGAATGAATATCTACACCTGAGGTTGGTTCGTCCAGAATTACCAATTCAGGATCATGAATCAAGCCGCAAATGATTTTTTCTCTTCTGTTCATACCTCCGGAATAAAATTTAATTTGCTTATCGAGGTGATTTTCTAGCGACAAGGCATGAGATAATAATTCGATTCTGTCATGAATTGTATCTTTTTTGAGTAAGTGCAACTTTCCAAAGTAGCTTAAATTCTCCCTAAGTGTAAGTTCATTAAACAAACCATTATATTGCGGTACCAGCCCTATGTACTTCTTAAACTCTTTAGCTGTTTGAATTGGTGCATCATTTATTTTTATAGTTCCACTTTGAATAGGAAGCAGTCCACACATGATGTGAATCAAAGTAGTCTTACCTGCACCATTAGGCCCCAATAGGCCAAATATTTTATTTTCCGGAACCAGCAGATTGAAGTTCCTGATGCTGAATAATAGTTCACCTTTATGTGAAAAAGAAATATTTTCCAGTGAAAGTGCAGGTCGTACCTTCGGATTTGAAATCACAATTTTATTTTAGCTAAGTCTTTAAAAAAACGGACTTCCCGTTTACCTACTTCGGACAATAAATCTGCGATGTGGTCAAATGCGTCTGTTTGTCCTGATCTGTTTTTGATCACTTTCGCAGTCTCGTATGCAAAATTACGCCATTGATCTCCAATGTTTGTGATCTCTAAAGCTTTCTCCTTGAGTGAAGCATTATTGAATAACAATGAAGCTTCATCTAGAAATGCACCATACATAAATCTGAAACCACCGCCGCCCGTTCCTATCTCTTCCTGCATCCGCACAATATTCCCTAATGCAAGGAAAGCCATTCGCTGATTATAAAGTTTTGGATATTTACGGATACGTGCGGCGAGATATTGAGGCCCTGTCGCACCAATAAATGGGAAAGGTGGTGAATTAATTAGGAATGTTGATCGTTTGATACCCGCTTTAATCGCAGGTCTCAGATCCGGGACTTCACCTGAAGGTGAATCGTTTATATAATACATTTTCCCTTTGGGTGCAGGAAACCCTTTTGCGAACCTTGCTTTATTTAAGTCAACAGCGGATATTTTTTTAACTTCATCTAATATAGGATCACTTACCAGATAATCTGGCCCATCTACGCCAATCGCTAATAAATTATGTGCATTGAAATGAAATCTGTAGGCATCCGGCATATAGGGTAAATAATATACACTGCACATTATACCAGCAGACTTTCCTGACTCTAACAATGCTTTCAAAGCATGATCAGCTTCGACCGGGTCTTTAAACTTAAGAACTGTAGATTTTAGACCTAATAAGTTAGTCACCCTTGAAAAAATGCCCCCAGCCCAAATTCTGTATGATGTTGCAGGTACACCATTCACTTTAATGAAAGGGAGATGAATAAAATAAATACCTGAGCCAATACCAAATAACATGGGCTCGCTAATTTCCCACCCTATCTGACGGAGTAAACCATGCGTCACACCCGTCTCGCAATGTGCCGTCTGTACATGTTTAAATGTCTGATTCATCAAATCTGGTAATTTTTTAAGTTGTCAATTGGTAATTCAAACACATTTGCATATCTGGTTAACACTTTTGTGGATAGCTTATCAAATATTTTAGGTTTATAATGTCTTCTTATGCGCCATTTCATCAGACCAGTATATGCTGAGAGCACATTGATATCCATTCGTTTCAATACAGCATAGTATGCGATGGGACTCAAAAGGTGATTCCTGACTTTCTCAACAACCTCTGATTTTTCTGCTTCCAAATCATCCATTGCCTGCTGCAATACTATTATCTCAGGATTCCATCCACTGGATAATCCTGAAGTGTAATGATTGTTTTCATCCAGTACATACTTTAGCAGGCCATCACCAAATTTCTCTTCATAGAGCGAATCATCCTTATCCTGGGGTATATCTTTTTTATGCATCAGATTGCATTTTCTTTGTACTGCACACTACTAAAATATACTACATCTTGCGATAATCTTTTAGCATTCAGTGCAACTTTAATTTTCGAAAGTAAAGCATTTAATGGTGATAAGAAGAAAATGCCTACAAATAAGGTATTTTTAAATCGCATTACAAGCGGCTTTCGTTTGATATCACCCGGTGGTCCTATGTTACTAATTTTTTTTGCCCACTTGCGGAACTGACTGATTCCTGTCTGTTCGAGCAAAACTAATTGCGGATTGATTGGTACTGCACCGGCTTCTATCAGATCTTTCTGCAGTGACTCCCAATCTCCAGTCTCAAAAGCTGCATCAATAAGCTTACCGTAAGAAGGTGCTCTTTCAATTTCAGAGGGTTGAACACCAGCCTGCGGTAGCCAACGTGTCTTCTCCTTTTTGCCGGTAAATGCCCATCGGATGACAGTTATGGTAGAGATAATATTGGGCATAGTATCAATGAAAACAATATTTCCGACTAACTGAGCTCCTAACTGATTTAGATGTTTTTTGACTTTTTCCTGCGCATTCAACCACATATTGCGGGCTCCTATAACTGTTATTACTTTTTTGTTCTTAAATAAGGAATGGAACTTCTCATTTTGAAAGAATCCGGTTGTCGGCAATGATGGCGATAGAAACCATGGCTGATAACCAAAAATTATTAAATCATAATCCTTATCGGGATTATGCCCTTCTATATGAACCGGGCCGCCTTTTTCCAAAACACATTCAGGCATCTTGTCAAAAAAATTCCAGGCATTCCATGGAAAGGGAAACTCTACTTCAGGTGTTATTTTTAAAAAGTCAATATGATAATCATCAGTGAGTCCTGTAAGTAGATTATCTATTATATTTCGTAGTTGACCGCTTTGTGAATAATAGATAACTGCAATTCGCTTGGTTGAGTCTGTCATTCCTGTGGCTTTGATTTATTATTTGGGAGAAATAGATTAGTTTGAATTATCCAAAATCTGACCAGTGAAAGTCCAGCCATAATAATTACTCTTCCAGATGAGTTTTTTTTCGTTATCGTAGATAGTCACATCAAACTCTGCATTATCCAGATCTTCGATGTTCGTGTTATTAAAGAATTTCTTTATCCGGGTAGTGATATCCATCGTAAAATAGCCTCTGGGGACTAATCTCAGACCATATTTTATTATATACCGGTCAGTCCCATCCTCTTTTTCTATCTCGTCATTTGTGTACACATCTATCGTATCTTGTACTGTAGTCTTACCATCTGAAGAAAGAAATTCTCCGGCAAATGCACCTACCAACTTAGCTTTTACAGGGCCTTCTTTTACTTCAGTTTTTGCAGTTTTAGCCGTAGTGTCAATCTTTGTACCAATGAACCTGAAGACAGATCCATCAATTTTATCAATACGAATATTTAGTTTAAAATATTGAGTCAAATATTTCAATCTTACATTCGGTTGCTTGCTGGTTAAATGTATTTGACCATCGGCATCCCGAAAAACCGTGGCAATTAGAGAATCCAGCCGTTCACCACTAATCAGGACCTGATTAAAACCTTTTCTGGCTACCTGGATATTATGAGATTCATTTTCGAGATACTTTTCAGATCCATAACTACCCTCATAGATACCTGAAATCTGATCGGCAGCAATACTATCAATTGCCGATTGGGCTATGGAATATGTAGCGAGACTGCTTACAAGTATTACTAAGAATATAATACGCATACAAATTATTTTCAGTACAAATATAAAATCAACTTATTGAAAATAAAGTTTGTTTATATTACTAAACTAACTTTATACCCGAAATGAGAGGAATCAGATATAGTAAGTATCGACCAAATGAGAAAGATATTTTTGATGAGCTACTAAAGCTTTTTCAGGAGTTACTCATGTATTCAGGGGGGAATGTCGAGCTTACTGTAAAATGGCTTATTGAGTTAAATAATGAATACAACATCACTACTGATGATTACGATATTAAAGATTTTTTATCTGACTTAATACTCAAGGGTTATTTGACCACCAATGAAGAAGATGGCACGATAATTCCTGCCGCTAAGATGGATATTGAACTGAGAAAAAGGGCATTAAAAGAAGTTTTTGGAAATATTAAAAGATCAGTAAAGGGGCAGCACAATTCAAATAAGATTGGTCGGGGTGATGAGTTTACAGATGAATTAAGAAATTTCAACTTTGGTGACAATTTGGAAAATATAGCTTATATCGATACGATAAAGAATGCGCAGATAAACCATGGGATAGATGGTTTTGTCCTTGGTTATGAAGATTTGATGGTAAGAGACACGATCCTGCAAAGTAATATGGCAACTGTGCTAATGATTGATGTGTCACACTCTATGATATTATATGGAGAGGATAGGATCACACCTGCCAAAAAAGTGGCGATGGCTTTGTCAGAGTATATCTTGACACGCTTTCCGGGAGACACATTAGATTTGGTTGCATTTGGTGATACAGCATGGATGATTGATTTAGACCAATTACCTTATCTGGAGGTGGGTCCTTATCATACGAACACATTAGCAGCACTTGAATTAGCGAATAATATTCTTCGTGCCAGGAAGAATCTCAACAAGCAAATATTCATGATCACGGACGGGAAACCAACCTGTATCTGGAGGGGAAAAAGACTGTATAAGAATCCTATGGGGCTCGATCCAACCATCATAAACCGATGTTTTAATATGGCTGTGAAGTTGAAAAAACAGGAAATCCCGATTACTACATTTATGATAGCGCATGACCCTTACCTGGTACAGTTTGTAGAACGATTCTCAGAACTCAATGGTGGTAAGGCATTTTATTCTAACCTCAATAATCTGGGAGAGTTTGTCTTAAAAGATTATAAAAGGGCAAGAAAAGGTAGGGATCGTTAATTACAATCCTTCTCTTACTCATAAAATAGATAATGCAGGACATTCGTTTAATTTGGGATGAGATTGAAATTCACTTATATTATCTTTTATTTGTTGGGTATGATACAGTTTGTAAATGCTCAAACGAATGATAAATCTCTGAAATTTGACAAAACAATTGATTCATTAGGCCAAATAGTGCTTGAAAACACAAATGCAAAGTCCAGAGATAGTGCTACCACAGAAATCATCACTTTGTGGAAAGATAATTTAGTGGATAGCAATTCCTTTCATCATTTAATGACTACTGTTAAGACGATTTCGGTACTTTATCCATCGGACAGCAGCTTTAGAATAATAACCGGACAGCATTTTATCAATGATAATGAGTATCGCTACTATGGCGGAATACAACTTGCAAATGGTAAATTTATTCCTCTTCATGACAAATCTTATGAGATCAGAGCCGCACAAGAAGACAATGTATTACTGGATAAGGATAATTGGTATGGAGCGCTTTATTATAAAATGTTTGATTGTCAATTAGACAGCTCGAAGTATTATTTGTTGTTGGGTTTTAATGGATTTAGCTTTTATAATAAGAGAAAAGTAATTGAAGTCCTTTCTTTCGATAAGAATCAGGAACCAATTTTCGGCAAAGAAGTCTTCGTTGCCGACACTGGAGAGGTTGAAGATTATGATCTTAGAAAATTATATATGTATTCAGCAGATGTAAGTCAAAAACTAAATTATGACCCGACTCTTGGTTTTATCGTATTAGATCATCTGATGCCTTCTAAAGAAATATTTCCAGGGCAGGGCCCTACTTTTGTACCAGATGGAAGTCTCGAAGGTTATAAATATTTGAATGGTAAATGGCAACACCTAAACGTCCTGGAACAAAAAGCGATGGATGATATCATGGTTGCACCTAAAGTGCAGGATAATAATGCCCAGTTAAAATATGATGAGCATTATAAAGCTACCCGAAAACGGAAGCGGAGGCATTAATTCATTCTTTTCATATTTTCCAGATATTCTAATGTCCAACTCTGACCATTATCTGTACTAGTTTCGTACTTTTTCTGGACAGTGTCATTGGAGATCAGATTATAGGTCAATCTTTCCATAATTATTGTCCCGTCAGTGTTTTCCAATCCCTGAAAACTGAATAAATGCGCATCTGTATCTGACTGATATTGGAGCGATTTACCAGGCATATCAGGATTAACTGTATAAACGAAATTATTCGAGCCTGGGATCTGAAAAAACATACCCTTTGAGCTAAGTCCGGAGCGGTCTATATTCTCTTCTACAAGCTGATCTGACTTGGATGAAAAAACATATTGATTGTGCCCAATAAAATCGGATTGAGCATCATATATATTCCATTTACCTTGCAATGCTGACAATTGTTTTATTGGTGGTATTTTGTCGCTTTGGCAGAATGTATTAAAATGAATAAAAAGGGAAAGTGCAGATATAAGGATATACTTCATTTATGAGATTAATGCTTTTGGTAAGTTAAAGATAAATGAAATTTTGATTCCCAAATACTAATTAACTATTCACTTGCTATTAAATTCTTCTATAAATAAATCTGCATATTAAAACAATATGATTTTCTTTGCCGTTCAATTGCGAATTGCTTTACTATGGAGTTTTTACAAAAGATTATAGATTTCATATTACATATTGATCAGCACCTGACTGATCTGATTCTTCAATTTGGTAATATGACTTACCTCATTTTGTTTCTGATTGTTTTTTGTGAGACAGGGCTGGTTGTTACACCTTTTTTGCCGGGTGATTCATTATTTTTTGCTGCGGGTGCATTAGCAGCCAATGGTAGCATGAGTTTGCCGCTCATTTTTATAGTTTGTTTTCTAGGAGCGGTGCTGGGAAACACTGTAAATTATTTCATTGGACGGAAATTGGGCCCAATGATTTTTAACACTAACAATCGATTTATAAAGAAAAAACATTTGGAAAGCACTCAGTTATTTTATGAAAAGCACGGTGCCAAAGCGATAGTTTTGAGCAGATTTCTTCCCATTTTCAGGACTTTTGTGCCTTTTGTAGCTGGTGTTGCTAAAATGAATGCCTGGATGCATTTTGTTTACAATATTTTAGGTGCCTTTCTGTGGGTAGGTATATTCGTCTCACTGGGCTACTTCTTCGGGCGCATTCCATTCGTACAGGAAAATTTTAGTTTATTTATCCTGATAATCATTGGAGTTACTTTATTGCCGGGGATTATTGCTTTTATCAGACAACGATTTTTTCGAAAGAAAGAAAATCAGGTTAGTGAGTAAACGCATATTTTACAAGATTTACGCCCATTTTCAGCGCTTTTAGACGTAAATCATAAGGATCTCCATGTACATCATCCCAGCCATCGCCTAAGTCTGCCTCAAAATCATAGAATGCTACCAGGCGATTGTCCCAAAATAAACCGAATGACTGTGCAGGCTTGCAATCATGCTCATGTATCTTGGGAATACCATTAGGAAAAGGAAAATCATTCGAGTATATGGGATGATTGCCTGGTATTACTCTGGACGTTAATT
>CAZGKN010000121.1:0-8142 GCA_964525915.1 uncultured Saprospiraceae bacterium
CGATGGTACTGCCCCTAAAAGGTGGGAGAGTAGGTCGTTACCGGCACCATACACAGAGCCTTGTAGTCGAGAGATTGCAAGGCTTTTTTTATTGAGCTAATGCAGGGAAACGATTTTGATACAGGTCTAAAAATTTCTTCAGATTACCGATTAGTTATCAAAGCAATATTTGCGTGAGGGATAGGAACGGCATCCCGGCCGACCGAAGAGAGCGCCGGGATACAGTGGATAGCCCGACCCACGTGTATTTGCACGTGGGGCACGCCCAAATAGCATTACATTTATTTATTCTGATAACAAGGATATAATTATGATATTGGTTATCTTCGGTTGCATTATGGTTTCTTATGGGCAGTTCAAATATATTTTAGAATGTTAAGTTGGCAGGAGATAGTGATTCGACTGGCACTGGCTTCGTTGTTTGGTGCGCTGATAGGAATCGAAAGGGAACGTAAACACTGGACTGCAGGCCTCCGTACACACATGATGGTCTGTCTGGGTTCCTGCCTCATCATGATGATTTCTTCTTTTGGTTTTTCTGATGTGTTAGGTGCACCTAATGTAAATCTGGATCCATCACGAATCGCAGCTCAGGTAGTCAGCGGTATTGGTTTTATCGGTGCCGGCACTATTTTATTTATCAGACCAGGTACAATACATGGTCTTACCACTGCTGCAGGAATGTGGACAGTAGCAGCGATAGGCCTGGCTACAGGTGGTGGTATGTATTTTGCGGCTGCTGTTACCACAGCTATTTCATTGGTTATATTGTGGGCGCTGCAACCCTTTGAAAAACTATTATTGTGGCGGCTGAAATCAAAAATACTAAGCATTAAATTAGATGCCAGCGAGGATCATTCAGAATTATTCCAGAAAATATTTAAAAATCCGGCATTCAGTAACCATAATTTCCAATTAGAGAAAGATGGGAATGTCGTTAGTATCCAGTTTAAGTTTGAGAATACACATAATGATAATCTGGATGAAGTGCTAAATGATCTTAAGAAGAATCCATTGATCAAGGAGATATCCTGGTCGTAATCGTTATTATTTATTCATTGATCGGTGCCTCAATATGTAAATTTTAAAATATAGATCTATTTTAAAATTACGAATCGTATTATATGTGATGAATGTTTAATTTTGGGGCCTAATGAAGATATTCAGACGATTACTGCAATTTTCAAAACCCTATCATCACTATGTCCCGGAGTATATAGTATATATCATCTTGTTTACCTTATTTGGTATTTTAAATTTTGCAATGATTATTCCATTGCTCGATTTTTTATTCCAGTCAGATTCTTTGCAATCGCAAATGGTAAAACCTGAGTTTAGTCTCAGCGCTTCGTATTTCATCGCACTATTTAAATATTTTGCCTGGACATTTAGTGAAGGAGGCACAGTAAAATTCAGGTTGCTCCTGTATGTCACGATTATATTGATCACAGTGACTTTGCTGAAGAATCTTTTTGGTTACATGGGGCAGAAAGTATTGGTCAGAATGCGGGTTGTGTTGGTGAGAAATATCCGAAATGCAATTTTCAGAAAACTGTCAGAGACTTCACTTTCATTTTATAATCAGCGACAAAAAGGACAGCTACTTTCTACGATTAGTAGTGATGTGACTGAGATAGAGGGCACTGTTGTCAACTCTATTCAGGTTTTATTAAGGGAACCACTCATCATCATTTCGACATTTGCCGTATTGTTTTATATCTCCACGAACCTAACACTTTTTACTTTGATTCTGTTCCCGGTATCCGGCTATCTTATCAATGCCATTTCTAAGCGCCTAAAGAAGCAATCGACACAGACCCAGGCGTTATTGGGTTCATTGATGACATACACAGATGAAGTAACTTCAGGCAACAGAGTTGTGAAAATTTTCAATGCCGAAAACTTTGTAATCAAACGGTTTAATGACCTGAACGCTTCCTACTCAGCAGTGATGAAAAGTATGATGTCGCTCAGGGAGCTTGCTTCACCAGTATCTGAAGTATTGGGTGTGGTGGTGATCTCCGGAATCGTACTGTATGGTGGAAAACTTATATTGGAGGATAACAGTACATTGACGGC
Source organism: uncultured Saprospiraceae bacterium (assembly GCA_964525915.1). Classification (GTDB taxonomy): domain Bacteria; phylum Bacteroidota; class Bacteroidia; order Chitinophagales; family Saprospiraceae; genus Parvibacillus. The sequence continues at coordinate 2,080 of CAZGKN010000121.1, forward strand.
TTCCCAGTTTATTGGTTATCTGAGTCTGTATTTTTCAATATTAGGTCCGGCAAAGAATATCGGTAATGCAGTATCCGCGCTGCAGCGTGGTCTGGTCTCCGGCGAACGGGTATTTAATATATTAGATGAACCTGAAGTAATTACAGAAAAAACCCAGGCACGGAGCATTACTGATTTTAAACAATCCATTGAATTTTCACAGGTAGGATTTAAGTACAATCAGGATATTCCGGTATTGCAGGATGTCTGTTTTTCGATTCCAAAAGGTCATACCATCGCATTAGTAGGTGAGAGTGGTGCAGGTAAGAGCACTATTGCTGACCTGGTGCCCAGACTTTACGATGTCTCAGAAGGCGCTGTGACTATTGATGGAATAGATATTCGTGATCTGAAGATCAGTGAGTTGCGCGCGCTGATATCAGTAGTGAGTCAGGAAGCAATTTTATTCAATGATTCGGTGTATAATAATATCACTTTTGGTATGCCGGGTGCTACACTCGAAAAAGTCATCCATGCCGCTAAAGTGGCCAATGCACACGAGTTTATCGTAAAGATGGAGAATGGGTATGATACCAACATTGGTGACCGGGGGATGAAACTGAGCGGTGGACAACGTCAGCGGCTGACAATCGCGCGCGCGGTATTCAAAGATGCACCTGTTATCATTCTGGATGAAGCAACATCAGCCCTGGACACGGAGAGTGAAAAATTAGTACAGGATGCGATTCAGAATATGTTGCAAAATAAGACAAGTCTGATCATAGCACACCGATTGAGTACGATCCAACATGCAGATGAAATTCTGGTGATGCAAAAAGGCCGGATTGTTGAAAGGGGTACACATGCCCAATTATTGGATTTAAAGGGCATTTACCATAAGTTAGTCGAGTTGCAAAGATTATAGTATCTTACTTGTTTTCAGTGTCGCAACGGGCAGAAATCAGGGTTTTCGAAGCAATTTTTCCAGTTTAATGGATTGCGTAATATTCGGTGGTTTTAAATAGATGGGAACCGCACTTACAATAGGTGTGAATTTTTCCTGTTCATATAATTCAAACCCTGGAATTGCCAGATTTTGCGCATTCTGCTTGACTGGTGAAATCGAAACTAATTGTGACGGGAAATAAGAAATGGACTTCATTGCACCATCACCACAAAGAATAATTTTTTTTGCTTGTTGTATTGAGGGAATTTCTTCAGTCAAAGGGAAAATCATGGATTGAAGTGGTATGACTTGCACTAACTGATTATCATAAGCCGCAGTATATATCTCCTGCCTTCGGGCATCAACCATCGGAAGGATCAGTGTGCCGTCCTCCACTGATGAAGTATGATTTACCTGATGTGCCATAGATAAAGTTGTTTCTATAGTAATCAAAGGTATATTGAGTGCAAAACATAATCCTTTTGCTACACTCAGTCCTATGCGTAATCCTGTATAGCTTCCCGGTCCTAAAGAAACCACTACACCATCCAGAGATACCAGTTCGGTTTCAGCATTTTGCAATACCTTTTCTATCGCCAGGGTGATATTTGCCGCCAGGCTTTTACCTTCTGTTTCTTCATAAAATGCCAGAATCTTTTTTCCTTCACTTAATGCAATCGAAAAAGGGAGTGTGGATGTCTCGATCAATAAAAGGTAGGGTGTCATTCCTGGGCTGTATTGTATCGTGTTTCTATAATTCCGGGATAATTCGCCAGTCGCAATATAGTGAAATAGACCAGTCTGGAGATATCCTGTACCTTTTTCAGATTAATCTTATCTATGTCATCCGTCGGTTGATGATAGTCTTCATGAAATCCGCCAAATAAAAATACACTGGGTATGCCATGTACAGCGAAATTGTAATGATCAGAACGATAATATAGACGACTGGGGTGGTTTTCATCATTGTAGGTATAATCGAGATGATAGTGCACACTGGCATTATTGGCAGAAACAATGGCTTTATCCAGTAATAGATTGATCTTATCTGAACCGATGATATAGACGTAGGATTCATCCGGCGGGTGATTATTGTCTGACCGGCCGATCATATCGATATTAATATCTGATTTGATGGTATTCAGTGGTACGATCGGATGTCGGACAAAGTATGCAGATCCCAGCAGACCTTTTTCCTCACCGGTCATAAAGAGGAAAAGTACGCTTCTCTTTAGTTTACCACCTTGATTCTTACGCTTTTGCAAGGCAGCGGCGAGTTCAAGCAGGGCAGAAGTGCCTGTACCATTATCATCTGCACCATTATACACTTTCCCATTTTCTACACCCAGATGATTATAATGTGCAGACAGAACTATCCATTCATTCTTATAATCCGGATCATCACCCGGAATGGCCGCAACAATATTTCGCCCGCGAACAATTTTTTGCCCGGATTTAATTTGCAAACTAAGTGGTAGTTGAATGAAATTAGAGGCTACCTGACCATTCTTAACCTGATCGATATACGCATATAGCTTATCCAACTCTGACTTTGATAATAAATCCGGCATTGAAGCCATATTGATACGAATTACCGGAATCGGATAAGAATAGGAAGTATCAAAGGAATACGTATTAAATGAAGCTAAGGACCGATTCTGGATTCGTTTGAAAAATGCTGAATCGGTGAGAATGTAGATACATTTTACATTGCGGGAAACTGCTTTTTGGACTTTCTTATCGAGGTCAGAACTCCATTCACTTGGGTGATCATTTCCACTAATGATGTATTTACCATCCACCATTGGTTCGCCATCTAATATAAGTAGTGACTCATTCCAGCCCTGAGCAAAGGCGTAGTCATTATAATTAGCTGCGTCAATTCCATATCCGGCAAAAAGCATATAAGTTGCTGAAGTCTGGTAATCTGCAGGATTATGACCAAGTGAAGCAAAAAAATCTATTACCGGCTTCAGGACATGTGCACCTGATTGTAATTCCAGTTTATCCCAATAATTTGATTTAATCTCTACCGGTTGAAAAAAAGTCCCTCGGTCGCCAAACGGTAAGACTTTTGATTTGCGGAGCGAATAAGCAATATATTCACCGGCTTTCATATTGCCTATCGTGCCAAATTCCCGGCCTTCCAGTGAGTCAGAAGCCAGAATAGACAGGTGTTTCAGGATATTATTTTGATTAATACTTTCTGAAAAAAAGTAGTCAATGGATTGCAATGGAACTGCATCAATAGAGTGCTGTGCGAAAATTGACCCTGAAAATAGAATGAATAGAAAGCTACCTAAGTATCTAACCACAAGCATCTATTTTGTCTATCCGCCTTTGGTGTCTGCCGCCTTCAAACACTGCGTTCATATAGGCTTTGATGATTTCAACTGCCTGGGCATCATTAATATACCGACCGGGAAGAGCGATTACATTGGCATTGTTGTGTTGATGGGCCAAAGCACCCAATTCCGGCAACCAGCATAGTGCACAGCGGATTCCCTCATGTTTATTTGCTGTTATTGCTACACCATTTCCGCTCCCACATACGACTATGCCCCACTGAGCGGCACCTTTTTGGACTGCTTTTGAGACCTGGTGTGCAAAATCCGGATAATCCACACTCTCGGTCGAGAAAGTGCCAAAATCCATCACTACTAATCCGGATGAATTCAGGAAATCGAGTATTGCTTCCTTCCGGTCAAATCCGGCGTGATCGCATCCGAAGGCCACTATTGTCTTTTGTGACTCATCCATGATTCAATTATTTAATTTTTTGGCAAACTATCCATAGGTTCTTTCACCTGTACATATTTGCCGAGTTGTTTCTTAACAAGCGCCTCCGTTTCTTTATCATTATTCTGCATAGACAGTGTGATCAGATCATTAATAGTGCGTTCGGCATCTGACTTGTCAGACTGATAACCCTGCGCCAGATCCAATGGATCCAGACTAGCGTAAAACTTCATTCGTTCTTCTGTATTCGATATCAATTGCTTGATATACGGTTTAGCTTTATCCCAGACACCTGCTTCGCCCATCATTGTGAAGATTGGCATAATGGTGCCATCAAAGGGGAAATTCATATTCGGGAATACCTGCAATATATGTTCAGCCATTTTTCCCGCTCTCTCTTTGTCACCTTTGCGAAGCATATCCATTGCGGTACGCATCATTATCATTCGCAGCGCATTAATGGAAGGGAAATAACTCTTATCGACAAAAAGTCTTTTCTTGTCAAAATTGCCCCATTTGAATTTATCCATTACATTTTTATAAATGAGGTCATCCGCAACCCGACCACTGCCAAAAATACTGAATTGTTTTTCAGAAGGAGTTCTGATCGGTACAATACGAAGTGCTAACCCTTCGAGTTGCATATAGTCACTCAGACCCAGGAATTTCTGCGGATTGCAGGTCACAGAGAAATAGATCGGTCTGTCATTAATATTGGTGGAAATGATATCCAGAATAGCCAGTTCGTCCTTAGTAATATAATCACCCTGCTTGCTCAGACCCAGATTTACCGGGATACGTGAGACCAGAGTATCAGAAGCCTTAATTCCATTCAGTCTGGGGAATGAGGCTGTATTTATCGGAATATATAATTGTTTTGAAGGCAGGTAGGAAGCCTGCGCCTGGCGGGCACCTTCTATGGGATGATCGCCACCGACAAATTTCAGGTATTCATTCGCTGGCAGGTCGATATTTGACAATGGATTATCAATGTAAAATACCTGATTGCGGCTACTTCCCTGATAGGCTGATTCAGGAATCGTCATTTTTACTGCAGGCGATTCATTGATCTTACGGCGTGCCTGATCTATATACCAATCCACGGCGATCAGTGAGAGGTTGATGACACGGACATCCGGTCGCACACCTTCTACCTCCTGTGCATACCACAGTGGATAGGTATCATTATCACCATAAGTAAACAGAATGGCATTTTTCTCTACTGAATTAAGGAAGTTTGATGCATAATCACGTGCTGCAGTGATGCCTTTTCTTCCGAGGTCATCCATATTTTGTGAAGCCATCAGGAATGGAGAAAGTAACCCTAACAGTCCTCCCAAAATCCATCCCATACGGGCATTTTTCTTTAATTTATCACCAATAAACTGCCCGATAGCCAGCGTTCCAAGCCCGATCCAGATGCAGAATGTAAAGAATGACCCTACGAGTACATAATCGCGCTCTCGCGGCTCTATCGGTGGTTGGTTTGAATAGATGATAATGCCTATGCCAGTCAGTAAAAATAGCACCAATAGTGCAAGCCACTCATTTCTCCGTCTTTTCATGTGAGCGAAAAAGCCAATGAATCCCAGGATAAATGGGATGAGATAATATTTATTGCGTGCCTGATCTTTCTTTTGCCAGGAAGGTAAATCAGATTGATTACCCAGGCGCATGTTATCGATGAAGCTGATGCCACTGATCCAATTGCCTTTAGATAAATCCCAGGGATAGTACCCTTGTTCGCCATTTTGTTTTCCTGCGAAATTCCACATGAAATAGCGCCAGTACATCCAGCCGATCTGATACCTGAGGAAGAAACTCACATTGTCACCAAAAGTAGGTCGGCCATCATGGCCCATCCATTGCTTATACAGGCTGGTTTTGGTAGCATCATCACCCTGACCCATTCTTGGGAAAAACATCTCATCAGCCGGGTCATAGGTATAGTCTATCTTATAATCTACCACATCATAGTGATCACCTACCCTGCCATAACGAGGTTGCTGATCTACACCGGTGGGTTTTGCAGTGAAGTCCGGACCAAAAAGCAATGGCCGGTCACCATATTGTTCGCGATTGATATAAGGCAGAAGTTTTGTGGGATCTGAAGGATTGTTCATATTGATTGGTGGATTGGCATTGGCGCGCACGACAGACATCGCAATAGTGCTGTAACCTATGATTACCAATGCTGTAGATACGAGTGCCAACTGCAAGTTGCGCCGACCGGAGGCTTGCGCTTTTCTCAATCCCCACCATAGTGCTCCGCCTATGATGAGTATAAAAGGTATTAAGCCACTGTTGAAAGGCATACCCAGCGTATTGACCATGAATATATCCAGCTTCATTAAGAGTGATGGTAAGCCACTGATGATAATTTTCTGTACTATACCCAG
>CAZGKN010000122.1:0-1436 GCA_964525915.1 uncultured Saprospiraceae bacterium
AGACCATATTTCACTGACCGTGAAAAATTAATCGAAGATGCTTCTTCGAAATATTTAGTAGGACAGGTTATTTCAGCAATCTCATAGTTTTTGTAAAATAACTGTGCAATAATTTGATTATCGAAAATGAAGTCGTCTGAATTTTTTTCAAAATTGATGGATTTCAATACTTCCCCGGAGTAAGCACGATATCCGGTGTGGTACTCTGATAATTTTTGGTTTGATAGAATGTTCTGGAATAGTGTCAATAAGCGATTTGCGATATATTTATATAAGGGCATACCGCCTTTCAGTGCACCTTTTCCCAGAATACGTGAGGCAAAAACCACCGGATATAAGTCATTGGCTATGATACTTGCCATTGATGGGATAAGTAAGGGTGTGTATTGGTAATCGGGATGTACCATGATGATGATATCTCCGCCGAGATCCAGTGCACGCTTATATAAAGATTTCTGATTGCCACCATCCCCACAATTTTGGTCGTGCCGGATAATATGGGGAATTCCCAATTGAGTTGCTACTTCGATAGTATTGTCCGTACTGTTGTCATCACAGAGTACTACTTCATCTACTAACTGTCGGTCAATCTCTGCATAGGTCTGGGGAAGTGTTTTCGATGCATTATAGGCAGGTAATACGACTACAATTTTCTTGCCATTGATCATTCTTCTTCCTTTTTCTGCGCGGGCTCTTCCTCGGTTTTTATTAAATTCCTGTCATTAAGGTACACAAACCATTTGAGGACTTTCTTTATGATTTTTGGTGTCACCTTATCTTCATCAAAATCAGGTAATATATCTCTGAAATATTCACTGATTAATTTATCATTTTGAGTCAATATATCATTTACAGGATTACTTTCATTTTCGATCAGGAGGCGCTCAAAAATAGTATCCAGACTAACTGAATCTGTGTAAGTATAAATTGCTAATGATTGTAATGGGTTGAACTGATGCTTACGGACAGAAACAAATTGTCTGTTCCCTGTATCCAGGTCAGAAATGATTAGTCCGTTTCCTCTGGTGGCTTCTAACTGGTATAAACCGGGAAGTCCGCTAATTGAGACTATTTTTTCAATACTTTTCATTAATATATTTAATTATTATCTTTTGGTTTAATTGGCTTGGATCCTGGTTGATTTTCCTTGGGGATATTCTTTGATTTTTGTTTTTCATCCGCAGGGTTTTCCGGTTCTTTTTCTTTCCTATTAAATATGCGATCAATGAAGTTTTTCTTTTTCAATGTGTCTTCGCTCTTACTCGGGATGATTTCATCAATTTTTCCTGGTTCAGGTTCGATTAACGGATTGCCTAATGAATCTACCGGTATAGAGTCCAATGAATCCTGAAGCCCTATCGGGTATTTGGTATCCGGACAGGTCATCAGCTCTGTTAACTCAGGAGGCAATTTATCAAATTTCCCGGCCATGTAAT
>CAZGKN010000122.1:1446-8087 GCA_964525915.1 uncultured Saprospiraceae bacterium
AAGAAACCGACGATTGGTAGTGCGGTATTCGCCCCTGTGTAGCCACCGGCTAAGTGAATTTCAGGAAATTCTCCACCTACCCATGCACCGGCAATCAGGTTGGGATTGAAGCCGATAAACCAGCCATCCGCATTATCCTGGGTAGTTCCGGTCTTTCCCGCCAGTTCACCACGGACATCACACATCCATTTGATAGAGCTCGCAGTTCCACCATTTACTACGTGCTCCATCATATTGCGTAGCATCAGTGCATTATTTTCCTGCATTACTCTTACCTTAGATCGGGCCGTATCCTGCGTATTATCTATTAAGACTTCCCCGGTACGTGTAACTACTTTGCGAATGTAAGTCAATCGTGGTCGTATTCCTTTATTGGCAATGGTGGAATAGACTGTCATCATATCGTAGAGTGAAATATCAACTGCACCTAGAGCTATAGAAGGCTCATGCGGGATATCCGTAGTAATACCCATCTGATGACCATACATAATTACACTATCTATGCCGGTCTTCATTATCAGATCGACAGTGACACAATTGAGCGATCGCTTGAGTGCACCGGTCATACTGTATTCACCACCATAGCCACCTTCGTAGTTCTTTGGTGACCAGTTGTCATACTGTGGATAGGTTTTCTGTTGATTACTGTAATAATCACACGGTTTTAGACCTTTTTCCAGCGCCGTTCCATAGACTATAGGTTTGAAGGTAGATCCGACATGTCGTCGTGCGGTGACATGATCATACTGGAAATAATGATTGTCGATTCCTCCAACCCAGGCTTTGATAAACCCTGTAGTTGGCTCTGCAGCCATAAATCCGGCTGATAAAAACTTGAGATAATAAATAAGCGAATCTTTAGGGCTCATTTTCATCTTTACCGGACCGGTCGGTGAATACACGTTCATTTCATAGGGATGATTAAATGAACTGTCAATGTATGAAATTGATTTTCCAGCTGCGACCAGCGACTTATATCGTTCAGTAGTCGTAATTGCTTTGTTCAGAAAGGTAGAATCTTCCCAGGGCTTTTTATTCCACTTTAATTGCTGTACGTATATTTTTTGGAGATTATCCACTTGTTTTTTTACTTCCTTTTCCGCAGATAATTGCATCTCATAGTTGATAGAAGTATAAATTTTCAAACCATCAGTATAAATGTTGTAATCTGTTCCATCATCTTTTTTGAAATTAGCCAGAACATTTTGAATATCCTGTCTGACATATTCTCTGAAATAGGTGGCATTACCTTCCGTATGGCTTTCCTGCTGATAATCAAGTAGGATTGGCAGACTTGTCAGAGAATCAGCTTGTTGTTTGGTCAGATAACCATATTTTTCCATTTTAGAAAGTACGGTATTCCTTCTGTGTTTGGCATCCTTTGGATTATTGAGAGGATTGTATTTAGTAGTCGCTTTCAACATGCCTACAAGTAATGCGGATTGTTCGGGTTTCAATTTGGGTGGGGTAGTACTGAAAAACTGTTTTGCAGCAACCTCTATACCAAATATCGTGCCACCAAATGAAACGGTATTGAAATACATCGTCAACAGATCTTCCTTGGAATAAAATTTTTCAAGGCGCTGCGCAATAATTATCTCCCTTACTTTATTGATCAGTGTAGTGCCACGCCAATAAGTCCTTCTTTTGAAAAGACTTTTGGCTAATTGTTGAGAAATGGTACTACCACCTCCGGATGATCTCTCGCCCATGATTAATGACTTCCATAACACACGTGCCCAGGCTTTCCAATCTATACCACTGTGTTCATAATAACGGATATCTTCTGTGGAAATAAGGGCGTGAATCAGGTTCTCAGGTAAGCTGTCATATGTGACATTAGTCCGGTTTTCGATGTAGTACCTGCCTAATATTAATTTGCCGTCATCAGCGATGACTTCTGTTCCTACAGGATTTTTGATGTGCCTGAGTTCATCATTGCTTGGCATACCACCAAATACACCAATCCTGGCCATCGTTATCAATAAAAAGAGAGGAACAAATATGATGAGAAATAATAAGCCGAATCCCTTTACTACTTTATTGAGGACAGGTCTTTTCTTTAGGCGCTCATTCCATTCCTTAATTGTTGTCTTAACTTTGCTATAACCCTGAAGGATTGCATTTTTAAAGGAACTATTCTCCGCCATTTTCTAATTTTAAACAAGCAAAAGTAAAAAACCATTTGAAAAATCTCAACGCAAAAAAAAATCCGCACATTATTCTATGTGCGGATTAATGGAATTGTGTTATTCTGATTTTAGAAAATCGCTTGATTAATTATCGCTGCTTTCTTCTTCAGTGTGTTCAGTATTACTAACCTCAGAAGTAGCATTTGTATCGGAAGATGCATCTGCATCATCACTCGTCTTACTCGCTTTCTTGGTAGTTTTTTTAACAGCCTTAGGCTTTTCTTCAGTAGTTTCTGCGGTTTCAGCTGTTTCCACATCTGTATTAGCTTCTTCCTTCTTAGTTGCTGCTTTTTTGGCTTTGGCTTTTTCAGGAGTGTCAGTTGATAGCTGTTCCTTCAGTTGAGCCAATGCATCTATATCACCTAGAGTAGTACGCTCCAATTTTGAATTTTCACGTTGGACAGCTGATCTACCCTCTGTTTCACTCTTGTCACGCTCACGCTTGATCATTGCATCTGCTTCTTTTTTGATATCTTCCAGATATCTTTGATGAGAAACGATGATGCGCTTGTCGTCACGGTTGAATTCGATTACTTTCACAGTGATTACATCATCAACGTTTGCAGTAGTGCCATCTTCTTTTTTGATGTGCTTAATTGGAGCAAATGCTTCCAGACCATAAGGTAACTGGACAGTAGCACCCTTTTCTTCTTTGCGCACTATGGTTGCCTCATGATACGATCCTACAGGGAATACAGATTCGAAGGCATCCCATGGATTTTCCTCGACCTGCTTATGACCCAGTGACAACTTCCTGTTTTCTTTATCAATCTCCATGATCATCACTTCGATTTCATCTCCTACCTTGGTGAATTCAGAAGGATGTGAAAACCGCTTAGTCCATGAAAGGTCAGACACGTGTACCATACCACCGATACCATTAGCGATTTCAACAAATACACCGTATGGAGTCAGGTTTTTAACAATACCTGTATGTCTGCTGCCGACTGGATACTTGACATCAATGTCGTTCCATGGATCGGTCTCAAGTTGTTTTAAGCTAAGAGACATCTTACGCTCATCTTTATCCAGCATCACGACCTTCGCTTCATACTCCTGATCCAGTTTGAAGAAATCTCTTGCTGCTACAGGTTGATTGCTCCAGGACACTTCAGATACGTGAATCAGACCTTCTACACCCGGTTTGACTTCCAGGAATGCGCCATAGTCTTCGATATTCACGATTTTACCTTTCACGACAGAGCCTTCGGTGATATCATCACCAACCATTTCCCAAGGGTGTGGAGTCAACTGCTTAAGACCCAGTGAGATACGCTTTTTATTTTCATCAAAGTCGATAACTACGACGTTGATTTTCTCATTGAGCGTAAGCACTTCTTCCGGGTGATTGATTCTACCCCAGGAGATATCAGTAATATACAATAAGCCATCTACGCCACCGAGATCCATAAATGCACCAAAGTCAGTGATATTTTTCACTATACCTTCGAGCACCTGACCTTTTTCCAGTCCGCCTATGATTTGCTCACGCTGATCAGCAAGATCGCTTTCTACTAAGGCCTTGTGAGATACAACTGCATTCTTGATAACTTCATTGATCTTAACTACCTTGAATTCCATTGTCTTTCCTACATAGGAATCATAATCAATGATCGGCTTGATGTCGATTTGTGATCCGGGTAAGAATGTTTCCAAACCATAAGCATCTACGATGAGACCGCCTTTTGTCTTGGATATAACTGTACCTTTGATGATCTTGCCGGTTTCGAAAGCATCGACGATAGTTTCCCATGCCAATAATAATTTCGCTTTCTTTCTGGATAAAATGAGTTGACCTCTTTCATCTTCCTGAGTTTCTACATAGACTTCTACAATGTCGCCCAGTGTAAGGTCAGGGATATCTCTGAATTCAGATAGAGAAACAATACCGTCAGATTTATAATTGATGTCCAGTACTACATCACCACTGCGAATAGATTTGACCATCCCTTTGACAATCTCATTGTCATTGATCAGTGTTAATGTACGCTCATAATCATCGATATATCGCTTGGTTTCCGCTTCTGAATATTCCACATGATTTCTCTTGCTGATACTCCAGTCAAATTGATCATGCGGCGTATTGTCGACAACTACAGGCTCTGCAACAGGTGCGGATTCTTCTGTATTTTCTTCAACTGCTACTGATTCAGGCTCAGGGATAGAGTTTTCGACAACAGGAACGGTTTCTTCTGTGGGTGCTACAACTTCCTGTTCAACGGCTTCAGGTGTTATTTCGTTTTCGATTTCTTGATTCTGATTTTCTTCCATTGAATCGATGGTTTTTTAATGGTTAAACAATATTTTTTCGAGGCGCAAAGGTACGCTTTATTCATGAATAGACAAAATATTTACTTTGAATTATTGAGATATGATTCCAGTAATTCTAAGGGTTGTGGTTAAATAGAATTAAAGTGGTTTAATTTTTATAAAAAATTGATTTCCAGTAATTAATCAATCCATTAGTAGAAGAATCGAAGGTATTAACCGAACCGGAGTCCTTCAATGTCGGTTGGATCTCATTGGCAAGTTGTTTGCCCAGTTCTACTCCCCATTGGTCAAAACTGAAAATATTCCAGATGACGCCCTGAGTAAATATCTTGTGCTCATATAAAGCGATGAGTTGGCCCAGTGTATAAGGAGTAATCTCATCCAAAAGGAATGAGTTGGTTGGCCTGTTGCCATCGAAAACCCGGTATGGAAGTACTCTCGTTATTTTTTCACTAGAATCACCTTTGGCTTCCATTTCTGTGGTTACTTCCTCTGCCGTCTTGCCGAATGCCAATGCTCTGGATTGCGCAAAATAATTACTTATGAGTAGTTGATGATGCGGTGGAAGTGGATTGTGCGATCGGGCTGGTACGATAAAATCACAGGGTATGATCCGTGAGCCTTGATGTATTAACTGATAGAATGCATGTTGGCCATTAGTCCCTGGTTCCCCCCAGATGACAGGGCCGGTATTGTATGTAACAGGATTGCCGGATCGGTCCACTGACTTACCGTTACTTTCCATATTACCTTGCTGGAAGTATGCCGGGAATCTATGCATATACTGGTCGTAGGGTAGTATGGCTTCTGTGCTCATCTCCAGAAAATTAGTGTTCCAGATCCCTGTCAGTGCCATCATAACCGGGATATTTTTTTCAAAGGGTTGACTCCGGAAATGAACATCTGTAGAATGCGCACCTTTTAATAATTCCAGGAAATTTTCAAAACCAATGGTCAGTGCAATTGATAACCCGATCGCACTCCACAATGAATATCGTCCACCGACCCAGTCCCAAAATTCAAACATTGCATTTTCTGAAATACCAAAAGCTTTTACTGCTTCTGTGTTGGTAGATAATGCCGCAAAATGGTGTCTGATATGTTGCTCTTCTATCGCATGACTCAAAAACCAGTTGCGCGCTGTATGTGCATTGGTCATAGTTTCCTGTGTGGTAAATGTTTTTGAAGCTACCAGGAAGAGCGTGGTTTCCGGATCTACTCTTTTTAGACATTCACTGATGTGTGTGCCATCTACATTGGACACAAAATAAACTTCCATTCCTTCAAGCCAATAGGGCCTCAAAGCTTCTGTAACCATCTGTGGGCCCAGATCACTTCCACCGATGCCAATATTCACTATTTGGGTAATTTTTTTTCCTGTATAACCCCTAAAAATGCCCTGATGGATATTTTGACAGAAAAGCTTCATTTTGTCCAGTACTGACCGGATTTCTGGTTTGATATTTTCTCCATTTACATAAATGGGCGTATCAGTAAAATCTCTGAGTGCCGTGTGCAGTACAGCTCTGCCTTCAGTCTCATTTATTAGATCACCTGAAAAAAACTGCTCAATGGCTTCGCCCAAATTGCACTCCCGGGCTAGTGTAAGTAATAGTTTTACTGTGTCTTCTGTAATTCTGTTTTTCGAATAATCGAAAAGTATATTCTCATGCTGAAAATGAAATTTTTCAAACCGGGATTGGTCTTTTGTAAAAAGCTCACGTAAGTGTTTCTGATGTACTTCTTCTTTGTGTGAAAGTAATTGGTTCCAACTTGTTGTCTCAGTGGGATTTATTTTGGTCAATGGCATGACAACTATATTTTATCATTTTTAAAGTAACAATGCTATAACGAAACACTGGCAGAATGGTTCGTTGGCTTTGATAAATTATACACTATCAATAATTAATCAGAGTAATTCGGGATTGTTTTTCAGAAAGTTACGACAACAAAATCAGGTTTATGAAATCCACTGCTTTGCAATCGAAAAAATGAATGCTGAACAAAAAAAAGTGGCCACGCTATCTCAAGCATTGACCACTTACTTTATCGTTAAAGATCTGATTTCAGTAAATTACATATTCATATTGTCATAAACATCCATGACCTCTTTCACTGCATTCTTACTGTTATTGAGTAGTTGCATTTCATCAGCATTCAACTTCAATTCCAGTACTT
>CAZGKN010000123.1:0-8075 GCA_964525915.1 uncultured Saprospiraceae bacterium
CGCTTATGGATCGTATCTGCAATCTGATGGAGCGTTTGTGCTGTAGCCGTTGATTTTTGAAGTTCGCTGTTTCGAATATAATTTTCGAGGGTATTGAAGATTAATTTCTGATGTGTACTGTTTGACCGGGCAGGTGAATGATACCTGATCTCAGAGTCAAATAAAGTCAAGCCAAATGCATCTCTTTGTTTTTTCAAAAGATAAATGAGGGCAGCACTGGCCAGACAGGACCATTGTAATTTATTGATTCCTGACTTATGCTTTGTATCCGGCAATGGATAATACATCGAAGATGAAACATCAATGATGATGCGTGCTCTCAGGTTTGTTTCTTCTTCATACTTCTTCGTATAGAGCTTATCTGTGCGCGCATATACTTTCCAGTCAACGCTCCGGATATTCTCGCCCTGAAAATACTGCCGATGTTCTGCAAACTCCACAGAGAAACCATGGTAAGGACTTTTGTGCAAACCAATAATAAAGCCTTCTACCGCTTTCTTAGCCAACAAATCGAGATTAATGGGTTGGCTTAGGTTTATATTATTCAGGAAATCCATGCAATCAGAACGATAAATGTAAAAAAATAATACCCTCGAAAAATAATTTATCCGAGGGTATTATTCAGAAGGGTAAAAAAAGAATCTTACAGGTTTGCATCAATGCGTGAAGCAAAAGATTGTTTGGATGCAGCTCCGACTACTTTGTCCACCACTTCACCATTCTTGATATACAGGATAGTAGGAATACTACGAATACCATATTTCATAGAAACTTCGGGATTATGATCCACATTCAGTTTGCCTACAGAAGCCTTGTCTTTGTATTCATCAGCTAACTCACTGATAATCGGGCCAATCATCTTACATGGACCACACCACTCTGCCCAAAAATCGACAATAACCAACTGATCATTCTCGATCACTTGTTCTTGAAAATTACTGTCGGTAAATTCTTTCACCATTTATATAAATTTTTAGATTTGATACATGAGAGAACAAGCAACCTTTTAAAAAAGTTCATGATTATTTTGAAAAAAGACAAGTACAGATCATTAATTATTGTGGCGGTAGCAACATTGCTGACCGGTGGACTTTTTTATTTCAAAAGTTCCCTAGCTAATCTCCTCTATACCAATGGTCTGTTTACAATATTCAGAAGTATAGGTGCATACTTATCTCCCGCTGGTGTTCTGGGACTGTGGATGATTTTATTTATATTTTTTTTGAGAAGCCGGTACAAAAGTGCATTATCCTTGCAGAGTGTAAGACAATGGGCTTTCAGCTTATTCATTCCATTGGTATGGATCCTCATTCTTTTTTACTGGCTCTGGGGTTTTAATTATTTGGCAACACGACCTGAAATCAAAATCCTGGGTGACTTCACCACTCTTGACACCTCAGTCCTCATAAATCAATTTCAGACTCAGACTACCAAAGTCAATCAGTTAAGAGCTTCCTTAGGATCTATGGATAAATACATTACCTCCGGTGATTCACTCTGCACAGCCGGAAATCAACAATGGACTGCCTCAGTAGCTGCAGTTTTAGCCAAATATGGTTACCAGGTGAAGCCGGAAGCCAGGTTACGCACATTTGCCCCTGTGGGCGGTTTATTACGACTGGGGACCGCGGGTTTTTATAATTTTCTGGCCTTCAGACCGATGGTTGACCCGGCGCTACATCCTCTACAGATTCCCAATGTGTGTACACATGAATTAGCGCATGCTTATGGTGTGAGTGATGAAGGGAGCGCTAATTTCATTGCCTGGCTTGTATGTTCTCATCAACCGGATACCTATTCACGATATTCTACCGAACTGAGTCTGTGGATAAATCTCAGAGATGCGGCTTACTTACAGGACAGTGTACATACCAGGACACTACTCAGTGATTTATCACCTGAGGTCAAGGCTGATTTATTGTCTATCCGCAAACAAATGGACCTATATCCGGATATTGCACCAAAACTGCGCGATGCCATTTATAACTTATTTTTAGAAAGTCAGGGGGTTAAGGAAGGAATCGAAAGTTATGACCGATATCTTAGTCTCGTACTTCACTGGAAAAAATTACATCCCGATAATTAATTAATAATTTAACTTTGAGTTAACATGTAAGCCATACTTTAGCCCTATGATTTTCGAATATATACAAGAACTTCCATATCTACCTGCCGCACTTATCATCCTCTGTATCGTTTCCGTCTGTGCATTTGAATTTATTAATGGCTTTCATGACACAGCCAATGCAGTAGCAACCGTCATTTATACCAATAGTCTCAAACCGGTAACAGCTGTGATCTGGAGTGGTATGATGAATTTTTGTGGCGTATTACTGGGAGGCGTAGGTGTTGCTATGAGTATCGTGAAGTTGCTTCCACTCAGTGATTTATTGGCACAACCCTTGTATATCAACATTGCGATTGTATTGTCCATTTGTTTTTCCGCGATTATCTGGAATCTGGGCACCTGGTATCTGGTTATCCCTTGCAGTAGTTCACACACACTGATTGGAGCTATACTAGGCGCAGGGCTGGGATTTGCTACTTTTTATACAAGTAGTGGAGTAAACTGGACCAAGGCAAAAGAAATTGGTGCTTCACTTTTACTTTCACCAGCCTTTGGATTTACTATGGCTATTCTTTTGATGTTTCTGCTCAAAAGGATTTTTAAGACCAAGCAATTATTCAAATCCCCAAAAGCACATGAGAGACCACCCACTCCTACCCGTGCCTTATTGATCGCAACCTGCACACTGGTGAGCTTTTTTCATGGAAGCAATGATGGTCAAAAAGGTGTAGGCCTGATGATGGTCATCTTAATGGCTTTTTTGCCCGCACATTATGCACTGAATGAAGATTATGATCTGGAAAAAGCGAATACCGCGCTGACCAATATGGAAAATGTGATGATCAAATCTGCGCCAAACAATCTGCTGGAGAAGGAAATGATAAAAAATGCGATTCTTATCCGGGAATTAAAGAAAGACATTCATTCAGATCTGAGCAAGGCAAATAAAGACAAAAAATTTGAAATCAGAAAACGAATTTTATCGCTAAAGAAAAGTATCGAAAAATTCAAAGATGATCCGGATATCATATCCAGCAATCATGATCAGCGGGTACTATCCCATTCCATCAATCAGTTGACTCCCTTTACTGATTTCGCACCGAAATGGGTAATAGTGATGATCGCACTATGTCTGGGTATGGGTACCATGGTCGGCTGGAAACGTATCGTAATCACCATCGGTGAAAAAATCGGGAAGACCCATCTCACTTATGCCGAAGGCGCAGTGGCCGAATTGGTGGCCGCATCGACCATAGGTATCTCTACTACAGTCCACTTACCTGTCAGTACCACGCATGTATTATCCTCCGGTGTGGCCGGTGGAATGGTGGCATCCGGTGGAGTAAAGAATCTGCAGAAAGGCACGATGGTCAATATCGCACTGGCATGGATACTTACACTTCCGGCATCGGTAGGATTAGCTTACCTGTTCTTTGTGATCTTCAGTCGGTTTGTATAAGCGATAAAGAATAATCAGTGATTAATTTTCTTCTCCTGTTGGAAACCCACTTATTTTACTGTGGATTTTAGGGCTAATTCATTCAACTGAGCCTCAGCTATAGAGGAAGGTGCATCGATCATAACATCTCTACCCTGATTATTTTTTGGAAAAGCGATAAAGTCACGAATACTGGATACGCCATTCATAACGGCACATAATCGGTCAAAGCCAAATGCTATGCCGCCATGTGGTGGGGCACCGTATTCAAATGCATTCATCAGAAAGCCAAACTGAGCATCTGCCTCCTCTGCTGTGAACCCCAATAGTCTGAAATTCTTTGCCTGAAGCTCTTTATCGAAGATACGAATGGAACCTCCGCCGATCTCAGAGCCATTGAGCACCAAATCGTAGGCATCAGCACGGAGTGACGATAACACTGCTCGATCATCCGATTGCATCTTCTCAATATCGCCTTTCTTCGGAGAGGTAAATGGATGGTGCATTGCATAAAATCGTGCAGTATCTTCATCCCATTCCAGCAATGGAAAATCCACGACCCAGAGTGGTTTAAAATCACCGGATTTGATCATGCCGCGACTACGAGCGATATGGAGCCTCAGTTCGCCCAACTGCTTTCTGGTCTTTTCAGTCTCACCCATCAATATCAGCACTAAATCTCCGGTCCCGGCACCAATACTGGTCTTTAATCCGTCCAACTGTTCATCCGTCAGGAATTTACCGATTGATGATTTTACACCTTCCGGTGTATATTTTATGTTTACCAGTCCTTTGGCGCCGATTTGTTCCCGTTGAACCCACTCTGTCAGATTCTTTAGGTCTTTATTGGAGTATTCAGCTTCACACTGAGGCACGACGATACCCAGTATCACCTCTGCCTGGTCAAACATCGGTGCATCAAAGCCCTTCAGAAGTGAAGTAAAATCAACAAACTCCATACCGAATCGCAGATCCGGTTTATCAGAGCCATATCTTGACATCGCTTCATCATAGGTCATCCGTGGGAAAACAGGTAAGTCAATTCCCAATAGCTCCCGGAAAACATGCTTCGTCAATCCTTCAAAAGTGTTCAATATCTCTTCCTGTGTCACAAAGGACATTTCGCAGTCTATTTGGGTAAACTCTGGTTGTCTGTCTGCACGTAAATCCTCATCTCTGAAGCATTTGACGATCTGGAAATATTTATCCAGACCGCTCACCATCAGCAGTTGCTTAAATGTCTGTGGTGACTGTGGCAGTGCATAAAAAGAGCCCGGATTCATGCGGGAAGGAACGACAAAATCACGTGCGCCTTCCGGTGTACTTTTGATTAAAAACGGCGTTTCCACTTCTATAAACCCTTGGTCAGACAGGTATTTCCGGGTCTCGATCGCCAGTTTCGAGCGGAAGATCAGATTGTCTTTTACCGGCTCTCTTCTGATATCCAGATATCTGTACTTCATACGCAGATCGTCTCCACCGTCAGATTCATTTTCTATGGTAAATGGCGGTGTTTTAGAGGCATTCAGGACAGTCAGCTTTGTCACTTCTACTTCGATGTCACCGGTACTCCGATTTGGATTTTTATTTGATCGCTCCCGCACAGTTCCCACAGCATGGATCACATATTCCCTGCCGAGCTTTCTGGCTTTCTCACAGAGTTCCTGATCCGAATTCATATCAAAGACTAACTGCGTGATACCATACCTGTCCCGTAGGTCTATAAAGGTCAGGCCACCAAAATCACGTCCGGCCATCAACCACCCAGCAAGAGTAACTTCTTGCCCCACGTCACTTATCCTCAACTCTCCGCAATGATGCGATCTGTACATATTCTGAAAATTAGGCTGCAAAGGTAGAAATTATTTTATCCCGAGATATGCATTAGATATTATCACTGTAAATTCTATGGTGAACTCCTGGCTAAAGGATAATAGGATAAAAATAGATAATCACGCTGATGAATGCCCCAATAATTAAATTCCTAATCCAATAATACTAAGAAAATCATAAAAAGATAAATCTCAATCTATTTAAAAATTTAATAAAATTTACATAATTTAGCAAGGCAATAATGTTAATTGTGTCATTTAATTCGCGTGAATATGAAAAACCTATTACTTTTTATTGGCTTTACTACTTTCCTGTTTTGCACAACATCCTGCAATCCAAAGTTTTACACACCTAACACACACAATGTGCCGCTATTAACTGAAAAAGGGGAGACTAATCTTAGCCTCTCTGGTAATGCAAATCAGGTAGAGTTTCTGGGTGCCTATGGTATCGGTAAGAATTTCGCAGTTGTTGCTGATGGCGGACTTTTCATCCCAAAAGACCTGGATAATGGCGATGGTGGGTCGGGTAAATTTCTGGAGATTGGTGGTGGATACTTTAAGCCATTGGACAATCATCTGGTCTTTGAAGCTTATGGATTGGTGGGATTCGGTAGCGTGGAGAATCATTTCCCATCGACAATTAACTCAAATCCGCAAACACTGGGGAAAATTTCGGCCAATATCCTCAGGATCGGGATACAGCCCAATTTCGGATATAAAACAAAATATTTTTCTGCCGCCATTTCAGCGCGGATATGCAATTTGTCGTACAATAAGATAGATGGTAGTCTATACTATGAGAATGAATTCCAGACTGACTATTTGAGTAAAAATTCTTCCAATTTTCTTGTAGAACCGGCATTAACGATCAGGGGCGGGTTAAAAAAGATAAAGCTTCAGTTACAATACGGCTTAAGTTTTAATGTGTCGAATGCTGACTTCAGACAAGACAAAAATCAATTAACTGTGGGTCTCAATTTTAATTTTAATTAGATACGATATCATTAATGATCATAAGTTTAAGTTGTCAATAATAGTATAAAATAAAACAACTATTCGAAAAATGAAGAATTGACAATTTCAAATTATTAATAATTGTATTTTCAAAAATTGTAATCACCAAAAGTATCCAGGTGTCAACCTGGCTATTCCAGCCAGATAGGCACTTATTACTTTTTCCCAAAAAATATTTATCCACTTTTGTTCGGTATGTGACCAAATATGTGTAACTTTAATTAGGGTCTCATATACAAATTTGATTTTCAATTTAATACAATCTTCATAATCCTGATTGTCCGGATTTTAACCTTGTCGGAAACACCATTATAAGATTGTAAATTATTTAGACTACTTTTAATTAGAACACCTGTGAGGCGGCATTGCTAATTATATCTTAAAAATCTACTTTATGAAAAATTTCATTTTTACTTTTCTTTTTATTTCTTTAGCAACACTTTTATATGGCCAGAGATTTGAGTGGGCAAGGTCTTTAGGTAGCACCTTAGATGATGCCTCATATTCAATTGATGTCGATGCCAATGGAAATGTTTTTACCACTGGAGTGATTCAGGGCGATGTAGATTTTGATCCCGGTTCTGGCACATACATTCTATCGTCTAATGGGGGTCGGGATGCTTATGTACAAAAATTGGATGCAGCAGGCAATCTCCTTTGGGCTAAAGTCTTCGGCGGTGTTGCTGACGATGTAGCAAACAGACTTGTTTTAGATGCTATAGGGAATGTTTACATTACAGGTTTTTTTATAGGTACTGTAGATTTTGATCCCGGACCTGGTAATTTTTATCTCACTTCTACAGGATATAGTGACTGTTATATATTGAAATTAGATGCTGCTGGGAATTTTGTCTGGGCGAAAGCGCTGGGGGCAACCTCAGGAGCTTCAGGTTCCTCAATAGCACTGGATACCTCAGGTGATTTATATATTGCAGGTGGTTTTTATGAAACAGTAGATTTAGACCCTGGACCAGGAACAAACTTTCTTACCTCAAATGGAGGTCAGGATGTTTTCCTTCAGAAAATGGATACAGCCGGGAATTTTGTCTGGGCCGTTTCATTTGGGGGGCCATCGGATGATAAAATAAACCAAAACATTACCGATAAATCAGGTAATTCATTTCTTACCGGAAGCTTTTCTGAAACAGTGGACTTTGATCCGGGACTGGGAACTTACTTTCAAACTTCAAATGGAGGTCAGGATATTTATATTTTAACATTGAAACCTGATGGCAGTTTTGCAAGTGCCAAAACCTTTGGTGGAACAATGGATGACACGGGGGCGCCAATCACTATGGATGATTTAGGAAATGTTTATGCAGCCGGATTTTTTCAAGGGACTGTAGATTTTGACCCTGGAATAAATACATATAATCTGACTTCAAAAGGGGATGATGACATATTCATTTATAAAATGGATGTCAATGGAAATTTCCTCTGGGCGAAATCGTTTGGAGGACCATCTATTGATCACGCTTTTTCTATTATAACAGATAAATCAGGAGATATTTATACCGGCGGATACTTTAGTGAAACGACAGATTTTGATCCTGATCAGGGGACATTTGATCTCACTTCAAAAGGGAATGAAGACTGTTATATTCAAAAATTAGATGCGGATGGAAACTTTGTCTGGGCAAAATCATTTGGAGGACCCTCAAAAGATTATATTACTAAGATGAAAATTGATGCTTCGAATAATATATGTACTACTGGCCTC
>CAZGKN010000124.1:0-8062 GCA_964525915.1 uncultured Saprospiraceae bacterium
TGTACTGCGCTGACCAGTGATTGTGAGCCTTGTGGGCAGTGTGCATCCTGTAAGGCATTCGATGAGAACGCCTCATTTTCAATTTTTGAATTGGATGGTGCCTCCAATAATAGTGTTGATCAGATCCGAAGCTTGATCGAGCAGGTCAGATTCCCGCCTCAATCCGGTAAATATAAGATATTTATCATCGATGAGGTGCACATGCTGAGTACTCAAGCCTTCAATGCATTTCTGAAGACGCTGGAAGAACCACCCTCGTACGTAGTGTTTATTCTTGCCACGACTGAAAAGCACAAGATCATTCCTACCATCCTGTCCCGGTGTCAGATCTTTGATTTTAAGCGCATTGGTATCAGAGATATCGTCGTGCAGCTGAGGAAGATCGCTGAACAGGAAGGTATAGAAGCAGATGAAGATGCACTCCACCTAATCGCCTCAAAGGCGGATGGAGCTATGAGGGATGCACTATCTATCTTTGACCGGATAGCCGGTGGCAATGAAGGAAAGATAAGTATCAAGGCAGTCATCGATAACCTGAACCTGCTGGATTATACTCAGTTTTTTAAATTGACGGACATGATGTCGGCCAGACAGTTGCCTGAAGTGATGGTACTGTTGGATTCCTGCATTAGTGCAGGTTTCGACCCGGAAGTGATTTTGGGTGGTTTGTCCGAACATCTACGCCAATTATTGATGTGTAAGGATGTCAGGACTCTACCGTTAATCGAGAATGCAGAGAGTGTAGTCAATAGATACAAGGAACAAGCAGCGATGGTACCTACGCCTTATATCCTGAACTGTCTGGATCTGGCCAATGTTACAGAAATTAATTTAAAATCTGCGAAGAATAAGCGATTGTGTCTGGAGATGGCCTTTATTAAAATGGTTTATCTGCATGATATCTATTTCGATACACCAGCGCCAACGGGTATTGATCATGTAATCCCACGACAAGACTCAGGTCAGTCAAGGCCTCAGACTAAAGACTCGGAATCAAAAGTAGAAATTGTTACCACTGAAGACCGAATAGAAGATATAGCAACAGAACCGGTTATTAATAATCAAAAACAAACTGATACAGAGCCAGAAGTAATTTCTGGACAAGTTAGCAATGTTCAAGAACAAACTGATTCAGCGCCAGAAGTATTTTCTGAACCGGAAGTTGAGAACAAAGGTATTTCAGAGCCGGCGCCGGAAAACATTCCTAAGGTGGAAGTAAAAAAAGGAAAAGTCCAAAATCCTGCTCCGATGAATCTGAGTCAGTTTGAAGAAGAAGTAGAGCAACAGGATGATACGGAAGCGGATATGTTTTCTCAGGAAGATTTTACGGCAGCCTGGACTTCATACAGAGATGATCTGAATCCCGGTTTCCTAAAGACTGTAATGAGTGAACGGATATTCGAGGTATCAGACAAAGACGATGTATTGATCAAAGTTGCTTCAAATTTTGAAAGAGCAGGATTACTGGGAGAACCTGATTTGCTGGAATATCTTCGGGGGAAACTGAAATACCCTAAGTTACGGTTAAATATTGTTATAGACGAAGACCTTATTACACACGAAGCACCGGCTATGCCAAAGACAGCACAGGAAAAATACAATCTGATGGTGGATAAAAATCCTAAGGTTAAAAGCCTGTTTGAAGATCTGGATCTGGAACTTGAAAATTAAATCAAGTAATCAGCACTATACTTTCTTTACTTTCCGCTTTGTTTTAAAATATTCAGTCGCTTCTTTTTCATTCATGAAGTCCACTTCAGTGAACGTATTCATCACGAATTTCTTTATATCCTGATAATCCTTACCCCGCTTGTCGGTATAGTGTTTCATCAATCGATGGATATAATCAATAGCGCTATGTTTTAATGCCTGATTGAAAGATTCGTTATTGAATAAGTCCATATAAGTGCGGTAAACCTTGAAGAACTCGAAGAAATCATTATAGTCTTCAGTACCTGCATTATTGATCCATTCTCTGAAGTAGCGAAGAACAGCCCGGCGGATGGCTTCACTTTCATTAGAGAGTCCGTTAAATTTGCTCAGATACTCCTTTATGCCCTCGATTACATCCGCATGCATGAAACCTTTGGCGTGCAGGTCATTTACCAGTACATAGTAAGCCAGGATATTGTCTTTGATCTTCGGATCAATATAGGATTGCATCTTCTTGTCATTATCCGGGCCAAAGATGATTTTGTAATCATACATTTCCAGCAGGAAGTCAAAGTAATCACCTACCATATTCGGATCATCCTTACGGTCTTTATTGAAGATGGTATAAACCGCTTTTGATTCTGTCTCAGATAAATTGAAATAATTCATCAGTATGAACAAGATATGATTATACTCATGCATCACAGACAGCTCTGTCTGCTGCAATAGTTTTACGATAGCTGGTTTGATATTGCTATTATCCAGACGCATTTTCTGGCGCTGGAACAGAAAGTATTTCAGTGAAGGGTAATACAGCTTGAAATCGCCTGGAGTTGTTGGAATCTTTGAAGTAGCATAATTGTAATTTCTGAATTGATTTTTATACCGGGTATAGGTCTTCTGGCGCTCTGCTGCCATATAGTACTTATCCAGTTTCTGATCATTCATCCATTGTTTTACACGCTTATTATTTATCTCGTCCATGAGGTTTGTGATCCAAATATCACTACTCAATGCGAAGCCCAGTTGCACTGTCTGACCAATACGGGAAACAATATTGTCGAAATTGGATGAATTCGCTACTGCCAGTAAGAGCTCTTTGAAATGGTCCTGAGGTGTAGTGTATTTATAATTTTCATCATAATGTCCTCTGAGTACGCTGAATCCCATCAGGCGCGGTAACATCAGGCCTTCAAAACCTTCATCTGTGAATTTATTTTCAAACGCTTCTATCTCCAGCGGAAAATGATTATTTACCTCAGCATGAATTTCCATCAGCCGCGGCTCAAATTCATCAGCCAATGCGCGATAGTCTTCATCGGATTCACTATCCAGATAGGTTTCCAATAATTCAGATCCCTGAATTTCCTTTTTGATCACTTCGATACGATCAATATATTCTTTTAATAGCTTTTCTATTGCCATATAGTTCAATCTTTTAAAATACAAACCTGGTAGGATAAAAAGACCCTACCAGGTTCGAATGATTACACAGAAAAATAGTCGATGCAAAGATAGGTAATTGAAGTAGAATTAACCAAATGAAGCAACGGGATATTGGAAAAATATATCTCTGATCAATACTGGTGGTTGTTTTGTGCAAAAAAAAAGCTGCCTTTTCAGACAGCTTCTATATACAAGTATTCGTTTTGTTATCCTTCAGTGCTTTCTTCCTCTGCAGGAGGAGCTGCTTCAGTATCTGTATTTTCGGTTTCAGCAACAGCCGGCGTTTCTTCTACTACTGGTGCTTCTTCAATTACTTCTGTCTCAGCCACTGTTTCAGTAGCGGGTGCCTCAGGGGCAACCTCTTCTGCTGCAGTTTCTACTGGTGCTTCGGCAACTTCAGTTGTTTCAGCAACCGGAGCTTCAACAGTTTCAGCTACTGGTGCATCAACGGTATCTGTTGCCGGAGCCTCCACTTCTTCTACCGGAGCAGGAGCTGGTTTTTTCTTAGCCTCACCATGGATAGCTTTCAGTAAATCTGATTTTTCCTTCTGTGTTTGTTCGACTCGCTTGGAGATTTTAGCTTCTTTAGCATTAATCCATTCCTGCCATTTTTCAGTTGCAACTTCTTCAGTAAATGCGCCTTTGGCAACACCTCTGGCCAGATGCTTACGGAAGAATACACCTTTAAATCTGAGTATTGCACGAGCGGTGTCCGTAGGCTGTGCACCTTTCATCAACCAGGAATAGGCTGCATCACGATCCAGTTCGATAGTTGCTGGTTTTGTCAGCGGATTGTACGTACCGATTCGCTCGATATACTTACCATCCCGTGGAGCACGCGCGTCAGCGATTACAATTTGATAGAAGGGTGCTTTTTTTCTTCCGTGTCTTTGGAGTCTGATCTTAACTGCCATGTTAAATTTGGTTTTTAATTTTAAAAATATTTGATTCAGTACAACCCTGTTTCATTTGCATCGCAAACCGCAGGGATTTAACAGGCCGCAAAGGTAAGTCTTTTATTGGAATAATGGAATATTTTGTAGGTAAAAATTTGAATGTTACATACAGTGACTTCGTTTCTGACTTCAGAATAAGTGAGTAGTGTTTAATTTGGTTTAAAATTTTACATTGCTGAAAAGATCACGATGAACAGAGTAATACTATTTAGTTGATACCCATTTTATACTGTAATATTCAGTTTCATTGGCTTCGGTGGCTGTCGCAAAATATGCATTACGCAGGCAGGGTATCCAGATTATTTCCTTCCTGAGGATGATCAATGGTTGCAGCTCTTTCTCCAAATGATTCAATTTATTATTGGTATAGAGATTTTGTATTTTTTGATGATTTCCAGTTTTATTATCAACACGAAATCTGTCCCCAGGCAACCAGTTCCTGATGGTAAGTGTATTCCCGCTATAAGATGCGGGTAGTATTAATTCTGCCGGAGTGGATTTTTGATAATTCCCGATTTTTTTTATTTGCAGATGTCCGGACCAGAGAGGGACATCACATTCAACTAAAACGAATGAAATATTTTGTGAACCTAATGGTCGGTGATGGACTACAAAAGCTGACCTGTCCGAGTAAACATTCAGGCTGCCCGATTCGATATGGATGCCACTTTTATTTTGCAAAATAGCTTTCAACAGAATATTTATTGCTTCATGCGAGAAATGGAGTGGGGCTAATGTCTCACGAACGATAAAGGGCCATAATGCGTAGTCATTTTCCAGTGAAAGATCATAGTAATCACCATTGATATATTGTTTCTTGATACGGTGAAGCGATTCATGTATTTTTGATTGAATATAGCGATAGTATTCCTGCTGTATCTCCATTGATTTCAAGACATTGTGGCTGAATCCGGCAAAACGCTCATTGAGAATGGGCAGTACGTGATGTCTGACTTCATTCCGGGCATAATTGGTCTTTGCATTTGAGCTGTCCTCCATCCAGGGAACAGGCATGAGTCTATTCCACCTGAGTAAATCTTCGGCAGGCCAGTTTAATAAAGGCCTGTAAATGATTCCATTCTGTTCAGGTATGCCACTGAGTCCTGCAGGGCTACTGCCCCGGGCAAGATTGATAAAAAAAGTTTCGGCCTGATCACCGGCATGATGTGCAGTGAGGATAAAATCAATATTTTCCTGGGCACAGATGGAGTGGAAATAATCATAGCGCAATGTCCGTGCTGCTTCCTGGATTGAGTATTTATTTTCCCGGGCAAATTGGTTAGTGTCAAATTTAGTAGTGAAAACGGGAATGTCTAAGGCCCCAAAATATTCCTGGACAAATGTGGCTTCAACCGGACTTTCAGGTCTCAAACTGAAGTCACAGTGTGCCACCGAAAATCGCATCCCGATTGAGTGAGCCAGTGTAGCCAATGCCATTGAGTCTTTGCCGCCACTGACTGCAATGAGATACGAATGATTATACCATTCAATCCCAAAGATTCGTTCAATGGATTTTATAAATTGTTTCTTCAAATATTTAAGCTCAGGATGCATTACGGGTGAAATTGAGACTAAGTTTTGAAAAAGAAAAATAAAATAATCGGGACGGAATTGTATTATAAATTTATTTAATATATATTTGCGTTACGATCAGTAATATTAATTCATAATCTAATCTAAATTAAAATTTAACTATGAAGCAAAATTTTATTTTTGTTTTACTCATTTTGGCAATAGGTTTTATTGCTTGTAAATCAGATAGTTCAAAGGAAGCACAATCCGATCAATCTGAGGTGTATCAAAAAGCACTCGATACTATTCTGGCGCCAGGGGATACAGTACGTGAGAGGCCACAGCCGCAGAAAAATGACCGACCGAATATTCCCGCTGATCAACTGGGTATGAAAGGTGTAGGCAATAATGATTCATTGAAGACAGGATTGGCTTTTATATTTGGTCAAACCTGGACTACTAAGTTGCAGGTGTTAGCCGGGCAGAATGATTTCACCAAGTTGCCACCGGATACCTACATATTTAAAGAAGAGGGTACCTATACATTTACACATGACGGTAAGGCTACCAATGGTGTCTGGAAAGCACGGATTTACAATGATAAACCTACGCTGGTCATGGTACCGGATGATAAGAAAATGAAAACTATTGAATTCCAGTTCAATCATATCGAAAAGGCAAAAATGGTTTGGGCAGGAACTTCCACCTATGGTGATAATGCAATACAGATGATGCTTACTTATGGTGACGATAAGAAGACAAAATAATTTAATTTAATATATAAAAAACTGATATATAGCCATGTATAATACCAGAATACCTGCTTTTATTATCCTAATGTGCGCTTTGTTTTTATTTGGAAAATCAAATGCACAGACTGGAGATGGTATTTTTAATGCAGTCCCTGCTTCAATTGGGCGGGATAAGGTCAATTATAGCCCTGTATTTGTAAAGGACAACTGGTATTATACAGCAAAGGAAAATGAAGCTGTAGTTCAGCATACTGTTGGCAGTCAGGAATCCAAGGCGATCGTTGGTATGGCACTCAAACAAATGGTGGTAACCGGATTTAGCCGGGCTGGTGCCAGTGGGTTGATCGCGATTTCCATCGGTCCTGCCACTGATATCATACGTACGAGAGTAAAAGGAAACAAGATTTGGTTTGCCCATGAAGACAAAAGTGGATTCATGGTTAAATACTTTGAGTTTGCACTCAATAGTGATTCCTATAGTTGTACTACGCCGTTTATCACACCGGATGGTACGCAGATGTATTTTGCATCAGACATGCCGGGTGGTTATGGCGGATTCGATTTGTATGTCTGTGATTACAGAGGACAGGAATGGACAAAACCGCGGAATCTGGGGCCTAAGATTAATACACCGAAAGATGAGTTATTTCCATTCAAGGACCAGAGTATGCTGTTTTTTTCATCCAATGGTCATTCAGATGGGGGCATGGATATCCTGTTAGCTGATATATATGACAATAAAGCCCGTTTGGTTTTCAATCCGGGTGCACCTATTAATACTAAAGCCGATGATTATGCGATGACGTATGACACGCGAAATGGAAAGGGCTATCTGGTGTCAGACAGGACGGGCACGCATGGTCAACTGTACAGTGTTGACAATATCAAGAAAATATTATTGGTCAATGTGCGGGAATTTGGTACAAAGAAGCCATTAGGTGGGACTAAGATTGATTTAGCACGGTGTCGCCGTACCTCTGTATATACAAATTCGGCCGGTTCTGTAATTTTACCTGTGTCCGGAGGTGAGAACTGTTTTATGAATATCGAGAAAGTAGGATATACCAACACCTTCATAAAGATGGATTACAATGAGATCAAGGGCCTGGCGTCATCGATGGATATCATGTTATCACCGAATGCCCTGTTTTATGAAGGTACAGTAGTGGATCAGACAGGTAGCCCGGCACCGGAAGTACAAGTATCGATGGTGGATCAGGCGACCGGTGACCTGCAGATTACTTTTACAGATGATAATGGCAAATATTCGTTTGCGATGGAGCCATTGTCTTATTATCTGATCAGGATAGAAAATGAGTATTATAAACCCTTTAGTAAGAAGATTAAGACCAGTGCTTCATTTGGAGCAGATGTATTAGGTCAGATTAAATTAGAAGGTACAGGCAAACCAGCCGGATCTATGGGTGCAAATATCCCGGCTGAGACAAAACCGGTTGACACAAGTAATGAGATAAGGACCGTAGAAGCTACAGAAGTGAAAGCACCGGTGATTACACCTATCCCGGAGAACTCTGTGCTGGTGTTTCAATATGCGCTCCAGTTAGCTGCAGTTGCCGGTAAGATCACGGATCTGAGTAAGTATCAGTCTGCACTAAATGGGCTGGGCACTGTCTATACTATCGAGGAAGATAATATGAGTAAAATCCGATTGGGAACTTTCAATAGCCGCGATGAGGCCAATGCCATAAGGCGACGACTGCCAGCTGAATACAAGAACAGTTT
>CAZGKN010000125.1:0-740 GCA_964525915.1 uncultured Saprospiraceae bacterium
TCACCACGAGGTGTCTGGGAACACCTTCCGGCTTTGCCAGAAAACTCCATTTCATACCGGTAGGGAATCCTGCGCCTCCTCTACCCCGCAATCCACTGGTCTTCACTTCCTCTACTATAGCATCCGGAGACATTGTAAATGCTTTCTCAGCAGCCTGATAACCGCCATTCTTAGCATAGACATCATAATCTCTGATTCCCTCTATGTGTGCATTCTTTAATAAAAGCTTCATCCTGATCTTTCTTTACCTATGATTCCTTTCCACGCAATTCTGCAATCAATGTATCTATCTTTTCTCTGGTCAAATGCTCTTTGAAATGCTTGCCCAGCTGCATCATTGGTGCATATCCACAAGCACCGAGACATTCTGCTGGCTTCAATGTAAATAAACCATCTGCAGTAGTCTCACCTTCGGAGATATTTAATTTTTCTTTAATATATGCTATTATATCATCGGAGCCATTCAACATACAAGGTCCGGTACGGCAAACTTCCAGCAGATACTTGCCTACTTTATGTGTATTGAACATGCTATAAAATGTAGCGACCTCATACACCTCTATTGGTCTCAGATTCATCACCCGTGCTACTTCATCCATTACCGGTACATCCAACCATCCATCATGTGAATCCTGCACTGCGTGAAGTACGGGCAATAATGCGCTTTTGGTATGGTCTGCCGGATATTTTTGTATCAATCGGCTAATTTCTGCTAATAAATCTTCGCTAAACTGCATCTG
>CAZGKN010000125.1:750-7933 GCA_964525915.1 uncultured Saprospiraceae bacterium
ATATTCTTCTTACTGCGTCAGGCATCTAATTCACCTGCGATTACATTCATACTACTCAATGTGACTATGGCATCGGAAAGCATCTGACCATGGATCATCTCAGGATAAGCCTGATAATAAATAAAACAAGGTCTTCGGAAATGCAATCTGTACGGCGTCCTGCCTCCATCACTGACGATATAAAATCCTAATTCGCCATTACCACCTTCTACCGGGAAATAAAGTTCGCCTTTTGGCATCGGCGTCTCAGCCATCACTACCTTGAAATGATATATTAACCCTTCGATAGTATTATATACCTCATCTTTATCCGGTAGATAAAAATTAGGAGCATCGACATGAAAATCACCTTCCGGCAAGTTTTCATACGCTTGTTTAATAATTGAATAACTCTGAAGCATCTCTTCCTGCCGAACCATGAAGCGTGCATAAGTATCCCCGCCATCACCTACCGGGATCTCAAAATCAAAATCTTCGTAGGAGGAATAGGGATTAGCCACCCTGACATCATAATCGACACCGGCAGCTCTCAGATTTGGCCCTGTAAGGCCATAAGCCAATGCCCTTTCTGCTGAAATCGGCCCTACATTCATCGTCCTGTCCATAAAAATCCGGTTGCGCTGGAGTAAAATCCTGAACTCATTAAAAAACTTCGGAAATACATCCAGAAAATGCTTCATCCGTTCATGAAATATGGAATTGAAGTCTCTCTCAAAGCCGCCTATCCGGCAAATATTAGTAGTCAGACGACCACCACAGACTTGTTCATACATCTCATAGATGAGCTCCCGCATCTGATAGAAATAAGTAAAACCGGTAAGCGCCCCTGTGTCATTACCTATGATAGTATTACATATTACATGGTCAGAGATCCGGGCTAGTTCCATGATGATGACACGCATATAATCCACACGCTTAGACATCTTAATTCCTGCCAGTTTCTCCACAGCCATTATCCAGCCTATATTGTTGATTGGTGCTGAACAATAATTGAGTCTGTCCGTAAGTGGTGTGATCTGTCCGTAAGGCCTGCGTTCAGCTATTTTCTCAAAAGCTCTGTGAATATACCCTACTGTCTGTTCAGCGGCATAAACTTTCTCACCATCCATTTTCAGGATATTCTGGAAAATACCATGTGTGGCCGGGTGAGTAGGGCCTAAATTCAGCGTAGATAGCTGACCTTGAAGACTGTCAAACTCCTCACTTACATCATCGACCTGAAAATTCTGCCATTTCTCTACACTCATTACGCTTCAATTCAACTTCTACCAAAAAATATATCTTCTTTATCTGTTCTTGTCTGATCTTCCATTTTATATTGCTTACGCAATGGGAAATAATCCATCTCAGGTACATTCAAAATACGTCGCAGGTCCGGATGACCTGAAAACTCAATTCCAAAAAAATCATAAGTCTCACGTTCCATCCAATTGGCTGTCGGCCATAATGAGGTGACTGAATGTACTACAGGCTGACCAATGGAACAAAATGTCTTTACTCTGATTCTATGGCCGGCCCGCATATTGTGCAGATGATAAATCACGCCCAGTTCCTTATTGACATCCGCTGGAACATGAATACCTGTGATATCTGTCAGAAAACTATATCCTGTCTGTTCGTCTTCCTTCAGGAACTTTATCACATCAAAGATTACACCGGGTGTACAAACCACCGCTAGCATATCAAAAGAATATTCAAAAGGCCAGTCCTGTTGTGGAAATCTAACCTTCAAGGCATTCAGCACTTTTTCAGATATTTCGTCCATCTAGTTGATATTATATTTAGCCAGGAGTTCCTTATATTGTTCAGAATGCCGCCTTCTGCCTGATTCATGTTTTACCAATTCCTGGAGCTTCATCACACCTTCTATCATTTGCTCCGGTCTCGGTGGGCAACCCGGCACATATACATCGACCGGAATAATCTTATCCACACCCTGAAGCACACTATATGAGTCAAAAATTCCACCACTACAGGCACAAGCCCCTACAGCTATCACCCATTTGGGCTCTGCCATCTGCACATATACCTGTTGTAAAACCGGCCCCAACTTTTTTGCTATCGTGCCGATCACCATCAATACATCGGATTGTCTGGGCGAAAAACTTATCCGCTCCATCCCAAACCTCGCCAGATCATAATGTGAGGCCATCGTGGACATGAATTCAATGCCACAGCATGAGGTAGCAAAGGGCAGCGGCCACATCGAATTAGCTCTTGCTAAGCCTATGATATTATCCAACTTGGTTGCAAAAAAGCCTTCACCCTGATATCCTGGCGGCATGTCTGCAACATTGTATTTAGTCATGATTGATTCTCTTTTAAAAAATTAAAGTACATCATAAAATTTACTGGTTTACTTATCCCATTCCAGTGCTCCTTTCTTCCAAATGTACAAAAAACCGGCCATAAAGAAAGATACAAATAAGAGTATAGCAGCGAATCCCTGCCAGCCCATTTCTTTAAAATTCACTGCATAAGGATAAAAGAAAATTACCTCTACATCGAATAATACGAAAAGTATAGCAGTCATGAAATATTTAACGGATAATGGTTGGCGTGCATTTCCGACGGACTCGACACCACACTCCCAGTTTTCATCTTTCAGCTTATTGTGTCGCTTAGGACCCAACAAGGGTGATACTATCAGAACGAAAGCAACAAAGCCTGCGGCTACGATAAACTGTATAATAATTGGTAAATATGCAATGGAATTCATGAACAGTAAAATTAATCTACAAAAATACTATTTATCTGCTAAGATACCAATCCTGAATCATTTGATTGTCATCAAATGTAAATTCGTCTGTTCTGAACAATAAACAATTTATTTGTACCACTCATGGTGGACAAAATAAAATTCAAATTACAAGAAAAATAAGATTGCTTCTACTTAATACCTGTGGCAGCTGTATCTTCACCTTCGATTTTGCCAAAATCAATAGCTACCGTTGCATAGGCTCTGGCTTTATCTTTTTCACCCAACTTATTGTACAGGTTTGCGACAGTATCCAAATTTGCATATTTTGCTTCTTTGGTAACACTACCCAGCGCCCATTCCAGTGCTTGCTTCAGTTGAGTCTGATCTGTACTATTCTCAAAAACATTCCATGCATACGAATTGAGTTCGGTAGATGAAAACTGCTGATATACACCCGGCTTTAAATAATCAGCCAGTATAGCTAAATAAGCAGGTTGATCCCGCTTACTCTGTGCATCAAAACATTTCACATAAAAACCCAACACATCTTTCTTCTCAGGATAAGCATAACTAACTTCCCGTACTATGTCATCCACAGATTGCTTTGCTTTTCTTCCTTTCATAAAATAGGAATAAGCAAATGAGTTCAAAAAGTCAGTACCTTTCTCCTTGGCCAACACATCTTTATTTGCCAATACATATTTATGCGAGGCAGAGGATGGATCCATGCCATATTCCATCAGGATATCCAGATTATCCTTTGTCGTGAGGTCTTTCTGATTAGCCAGATAATATTCAGCCACCTGCTCACCCCGGCTATCATAAGCATCGGTCAGTGCATGCAGATAACGCTGTACAAAGGCATCATCACGATCACCTTTTTCCCATTTATCTGTCAATGTGCCTAGCTGAAACTCAGGATTTATCGCCTTACCACCAAAGTCCAGAAACTTATCGGGAGTCAGGTAACCCACACCCCGGTGCACTAACTTACCATCGCCATTGATGATCAGGAAGGTCGGATATGCGCGTACACTGTATGTCTTGGCTATGTCCAGGCCTTCGCCCTTTTCCATGTCAAACTGGACATTTACAAAGTGTTCATTGAAAAAAGTCCCTACTTCTGGATCTGGAAATGTATTCTTAACCATCATCTTACAAGGGCCACACCAGGTGGTGTATGCATCCATGAAGATGAGTTTATTTTCCTTCTTAGCGAGTGCCAGCACATCTTTCCATTGCTGTTGATTGAATTGTACACCCTGTGCATTTATCTGTGTAAAACAGAATAAACCGATTAAAAATACAATGAATGTTCTCATATTATTTTGATTTTATATATATAATTACCTGATCATAAGAAGCCGTGTCTTCTTTTAGTTCAGCAGCTCTGGATTTGGCCTTCTCAGCCTCTGAGAGTGCTTTATCCTTCTGTCCTGCACTTAATAAATACATCGCATAATTTACCCGGTCTGACGGTTTATTAGTGATGTCAGCCTGCTTTTGGTACAGTCCCAGCAAGGCAGATTGCATCGCCGGTTTAGCAGAGTATTTAGCCTTGAGTATATAAATGGCAAATGCCAGATCAAACTTATTTTTTTCATTGGCAATCTTTGCCAGAGTTTCAGCACCGGATTTCACTCCAGCCTGATCTTTCTTACTATCGGATAATAAGAAATGTCCCTTTGCTACCAGGAATTCAGCATCTTCCTTACTCAGATTTTTCGCAGCAAATTCACCTGCCTGATCGATCAGTTGTTTACTCTGGTAATCAATACCCCGCTGAATCGTATTATCGACTAACTGCTTCCGTTTATTATACATGTCAATGTCAGAATACACTTTAGCAATTTGCTTGTCATATTTTTCAAAAAGACCAGCCGCTTTTGAATCCAGATTACTGGTTGATTCAAAGATGATTTTATAGTCCCATTCGGTATCGAAATTACTCTTTGATTTGAAATAGTCATTTGCCACTTTGGCTGATGACTTATTGGCATCGTTGAGCGCCTTTATATAATTATATACTAATTCAGGTGAATGGTCACCTGCTTCATACTTGGCTGCATATTTCGGACTCTGATCATTTTTAAGTGCAACTTCCTTACCAAATTCGATAAAGCTCTCCGGTGTCATTCCACCTACTTTTCGTTCGATTAATTTGCCCTCAGCATCAATAAAGAGGAATGTCGGATATGCTCTGATCCCATAAGTACCGGCGACAGACGGGCCTTCGCCCTTTTCCATATCTATCTTGCAATTGATGAAGTTTTGATTAAAAACCGCACCGACATCATCCCGGGTAAATACCTGAGAAGACATACGTTTGCATGGTCCGCACCATGAAGTATAGCAGTCGATAAATATCAGCTTTCCTGTCTCACCTGACAATTTCTTTGCCTCATCCAGTGTACCATGGTGAAAATCAATCCCCTGGGCACCTGCCTGTAAACTAAAGAGCAGGCAGATAAAAAATAGCACATTGCGCATAATCTATGGTTACTTATTTTCTTTTTTATTTTTTGCTTCAAATTCTCTGATCAGTTCTTCATCTGATTTATCCATCACTTTCATTAGCTGCTCTACTTGAGAAGCTAATTTGTGCTTCGGGTATAAAGTTAAGAATTTCTTATAATACCTACCAGCATTATCCTTATCATGCAAATCATTGTCGAAGGCAATTCCTTGCTGAAACAGAGCCAGCGGAGCGTATCTCGATTCCGGATAGTACTCGACGATCAGGCCCCAGGTACCGATTGCTTTTGGAATGTTATTAACCGCCTGAAGTAATGCACCGGCTTCAAACAATAC
The DNA here is from genome assembly GCA_964525915.1 of uncultured Saprospiraceae bacterium. Lineage (GTDB taxonomy): Bacteria > Bacteroidota > Bacteroidia > Chitinophagales > Saprospiraceae > Parvibacillus. Next base: position 6,263 of record CAZGKN010000125.1, read on the forward strand.
ATTAGCACTGACTGTGTCACCCTTCGTATGGGCTGCTATGATCTGTGCATCATCCCAGACTCGTTGTGCATCGATTTGTGTAGCACTATCCTTCCCGGAACTCATTACTTTCCGGACCAGGGTACTCAACGAATCCCGCAGTACCAGGGCATGTTCTTTTTCCTTATCAACAGGGCTCTCCCGCTTGCAGGCAGTGATTGATAGTAATATCAGGATAAAATAAAGGCTTATACGTGGATTCATCTTATTTATTAGCGCTGCGCAAAAATAAGATTAAAGGCATATTTCTATGCATCAATCTTTATTCATCAGCTCTTTGATCTGTTCTTCCAGCTCAAATTCATCGCCGGCTGTATAACCATTATGAATCCAGACAATATTTCCGGAGCCATCCAGTAAAAATGAATGTGGAACTGTAGTGACATTCAGCGACTTCATCAGATCGCGGTTAGCATCGGACAGGATAATATATTTCCAGTTCTTTTCTTCTACCATCGGACGAACCTTTGTCAGACTTCTGGCATCATCAATAGTAACCGCTACTAACTGAACACCGTACTTATCTTCCCATTCACTATACACCTCCTTGATCGCATCCAGCTCGCGCTTACACGGGGAGCACCAGGTAGCCCAAAAAGAAATTATAGTTGGTTTACCATCACGAATATAATCATTGATCGATACTGATTTACCTTCCAGAGTTTTCACCTGAATATTGGGAATCTTTGACTGTGAGAACAGTACAACAGAGGAGGAGAGCAAAAGCATTAAAAGGAAAAGTCTGTGAAATTGCATTTTATGACCTAATTTTTTTGCAAATGAACAAATATTCAGTTTGAAATACTGCGATTGAACTGTTTTTTAACTATAAATTAACTCAAAATAATCACGCTGAATTGTATTTGTTAAAATGGGTGAATCAATGAATATGTTTACATTTGTCTATTCAATTCGATTTATGCGGTTTTTATCTACTTTTATTATTGCGATCACCTGCATTAGTATAGTTTCGGCACAGGATGCAGGAAGGATTTCAGGTGCACTGCAATCCAATGTTAATTTCTTTATGAAGGATTCTGCTATTCATGCTTCCGGTACCCCCCAGTATGAATATCAATTATATAGTGCAGATTCCTGGCTGAATGTCAACTATAACCGGGGAAATTTTGAGGCAGGAATTCGTCTGGATGGCTACAATAACTCCTATCTGTTCAATCCCAATGGTGGTTCATATACTGCAGTAGGTATAGGAAACTGGTATGTGGGGCAACAGATCCGTAAACTCAATATCCGTGGTGGATACATCTATGATCAGATCGGCTCAGGTATTATTTACAGGGCTTATGAGGAACGACCACTGGCTATCGACAATGCACTGTTCGGTGTTCGCGTAGCCTATGACATCACACCTGACTGGAAGATAAAAGCATTTACCGGCAAACAGAAATATCAGTTTGACACATACGGTGAAATTATCAAGGGCATAAATGTCGAAGGATTTATTTCACCAAAAGATTCAGCTAAAGCTGGCAAATGGAGTCTGGCGCCCGGATTCGGAGCAGTAGCCCGGACTTTTGACAATGCGACTATTGATAAGTTAAACAATGCACTGAAATACTATTCCGGACCGGATAGTATTCGCACGTATAAACATAATACCTATGCATTTAC
>CAZGKN010000126.1:0-3030 GCA_964525915.1 uncultured Saprospiraceae bacterium
TTTATCGAGTATTACACTGACTGGCGGGCCAAAAGGTGATACTGTCCTCGCTGATATCAGTTATTTAAACTTTGATCCGGTAAGTAATGATGCCAATTCAGCAAAAGCAGGTTTGGTGATGGAGGTTAAGAATGTACCCGTGGGTGATTATACCGGTATGAGTCTGGGTGTAGGCGTTAGGCCAGACATCAATGCAACGAATCCGACTAATTATACCAGTGATAATCCGCTCTCTCAGCCCGAGTTATACTGGGCAGGATGGAAATCTTATATATTTAGCCGAATGGAAGGAAAAATGGATAGTGTAACTACTGGTTTGTATGCTACCGGAATGTCCTATCATACCGGGCTTAATGATTTTTACCGCGTAGTTAATCTAACTTCTCCGATAAAAGTTTCTGGAGGTACAAGTAATACTATTAAAATTAATATTAACATTCGGGACATCTTCAAGTCTGATGATACGTACCTGGATATAATGAAAATCACCGAAGCGCATGGCCCAAGTGACAAAAAGACTATTGAAAAAATAGTAAATAACTATAGTCATGCAATTAAAATCATACAGTAAATTATTCTTATTTGTATTGACAACCATTGTTTTTGTCGGCTGTGAGCCTGCGGAGGTTGTTAAAAAGGGTGATTTATTGAATATTGAATATAAGCCTGTTGCAAAAACAGTTAAGGTGCCTGCCGGCTTCCCAATATTAGAGAATCCTGCTGATAATCCTTTGACTGAAGAAGGTGTTCAGTTGGGCAGAATGCTTTTCTATGACCCGATTTTGTCTGCTGATAGTACGAAGGGGTGTTTTAGCTGTCATGCACAGGAGAAATTTTTCACAGATGGTGGAGCTACAAGTATCGGAATAGATGGAATACCCGGTAAAAGGTCATCAATGTCGATTGTTGATGGTGCATTTCATCACAATGGTTTTTTCTGGGATGGCAGAGTAAAATCACTGGAACAACAAGCAGAAAAACCGGTTGAAGATGTTGTAGAGTTGCATTTTACCTGGCCGGGAGTAGAGCAGAGGCTAAAACGTAGTAAAATATATCCTGAGCTGTTTCGAAAAGCATTTGGGATTACTGATCGCTCCGAAATAACGAAAGATCTGGCAGTCAAGGCAATTGCGCAATTCGAACGCACGGTAATGTCATCCGGTACCAGTAAATATGACAGGGTACAGGCAGGGGATGATTATTTTGATAATGATGAGTTTGATGGTTATACCATGTTCTTTGATCTGGGTGAAAGTAATCCATTACTCCCGGATGCAGAGTGTGCCCATTGTCACAATGAACCTTTGTTTACTACGGCTACTTTTTTCAATAATGGCCTGCAGGATGCTCCAAATCTCAAAAGCTTTAAAGATTTGGGATTAGGGGCTGTCACCCGCGATACTTTTGATAATGGCAAGATGAAAGCACCCACACTCAGGAATTTAAAGTTTACAGCTCCTTATATGCATGATGGAAGTCTGAAGACAATCGATGATGTACTCAATCATTACAGTACCGGGGGCCATTATTCGCCCAATAAGGATCCATTGATAAAAAAGATTCATTTAGATGAAAATCAGAAGAGAAAGATCAAAGCTTTTTTAAATACACTGACTGATACTGTAGTTTTACAGAATCCGGCCTATTCTAATCCTTTTAAATAATTACCAGAATGCCAGTAGGTGTTGATATCTCGGAATTATCTTTAGTTCTGGGAAATGCTGAGGTGTTGAAAGAGTCAGATCAGCTTGCACTCTATTCCACTGATGAAACCGGCCAGTTTTCAAATACACCCTTAGCTGTGGTAAAGGCTACTGAGGTGTCTCAGATTCAAAAATTGGTTCGCTGGTGTTCAGAAAATATAATTGGTCTGAATGTGTGGGGCAGGGGTTCAAGTCTTGCCGGTGGGTCAGTTCCAGTAGGATCGGCGATTACGCTTGATCTGCAAAACATGAACCGGATTCTTGATATCGATGTCGATAACCGGACTGTATGGGTCGAGGCAGGAGCAATAACCGGCGATATTCAGTTTGAAGTCAAAAAACATGGATTATATTATCCTGTTGATCCGGCTAGTGCAGCATTTTGTTCTATCGGCGGAAATGTAAACACCAATGCAGGTGGGCCTGCCGCATTTAAGTATGGTACTACACGCCGATATGTACTTGATCTTGAAGTGGTTTTGATGAATGGCAGTGTAGTTCGAACCGGTGCCTGCACAGATAAGTTTTCTTCAGGCCTGAATCTTACTCAGTTGATCGTCGGGAGTGAAGGAATTTTGGCTGTAGTGACAAAAGTATTACTCAAGCTCCTACCGCAACCTGCTTATAGTTACTCTGCTTTATTTGGGTTTGATTCTTTGGCAAAAGGTTTACAGGCTGTTACTTTATTTAGTAATTCGCAAATAGGACTTACTGCAATTGAATTTATGGAGCAAAGTGCGCTGCAAATTGTAAGCCAGTACACAAATAAGCATATTGCCGGAGGTAATGAGAATCTGGAATCACTAGTTTTAATCTCCTGTGATGCTTTTACTGCAGGGGAGCTTCAGGAAAAAACTAATCTCCTGGCTGAAATATCTGAAAGCATTCAGGCAGTTACTGATTATTTTGCGGACGAACAGGAAGCGCAGGATTCGCTTTGGGAAGCAAGGCGCCTGATAGGACGTGCGGTTCGAAATAGAAGTGCATACCGGGAGGTTGATACCGTTGTTCCAGTTAGCAAATTATCAGAATTGATCCATTTTGTAAAACAATTGTCTGCTGAATATGAATTTGAATCAGTTTGTTATGGGCATGCCGGTAATGGCAATTTGCATATAAATATCATCCGCGACCAGATCACTGATGATCAGTGGACTTTAATAAATACCATTGTTGTAAATAAGCTATTCGAAAAAGTAAAAAATCTGGGTGGAGCCTTGTCCGGAGAGCACGGAATAGGTGTTCTCAACAAACCATTTATGACAGTCCAATATCCGGCAGTTCTTTTGAATATCATGAAATTGATCAAACAGGCCTGGGATCCTCA
>CAZGKN010000126.1:3040-4801 GCA_964525915.1 uncultured Saprospiraceae bacterium
TCCTCAGAATCTCTTAAACACCGGGAAAGTAGTTTGACCGGTAATATAACTTTTACGTATACAGCCCACCATTTATGCTTATCACCTGACCAGTGATGTAAGCAGCTTCATCACTGACCAGAAAACCAACTAAAGCAGCCACTTCCTCAGGTCTGCCAAATCTACCAGCTGGTATTATTGCTTTATATTCATTCTCATTGATATCCTGCGTCATATCAGTTTTAATAAAGCCGGGTGCTACTGCATTTACTGTGATATTGCGTTTGGCTAATTCCAGAGCCAATGCTTTAGTGGCGCCTATCATTCCGGCTTTAGCAGCTGAATAATTGGTCTGGCCAGGCATTCCTTTTATGCCGGATAAAGAGACAATATTTACAATACGGCCCCTTCGCCTGTATATCATTCCTTCAGATACAACTTTGGTAACATTAAAAAAAGAGTTGAGATTGGTATTGATGACCGATGACCAGTCTTCTTTACTTGCCATGACTAATAAATTATCGCGTCGGATTCCACCATTATTTATTAATACATCGATATTAGCATCCGGGTTATTACTTTTCCAGCTTGAGAATCTACTGGTAAAAGCATCATAATCACTCACATCTGCCGGGAATAATTGGTGATCGTTTGGGTACTCTGTATTCAGTACATCCAACAATTCCTTTGCGGCATCATGATTAGACAGATAATTGATGATGATCGCAAAGCCTTTTTGAGCCAGTTGAATTGCAATCGCCCGGCCAATGCCTCGTCCGGCACCAGTTACCAGGGCATACTTTTTATTCTCAGACATGATTATTTAGTTCAATTTCCTTCAATGATGCAACTGCTTCATTGAGAATTGGTGATAAGGGAATATCTTTTGATACCGGTGGTAGAAAAGTGACTAATTTATCATAAGCTTCACGGGTACGGGGCGCTAATTGATCTTTAATATTCATGAAATCTATGGCAGTAACTATCGTCATCAGATGGATAGCGATGACCTGATATGTATTTTCGATTACCTGTCGGGTTACTAAAGCCGCATTGGATCCCATACTGACGATATCCTGATTGTCCTTATTGCAAGAGATACTATGTACGTACATCGAATTGGAAAGCATTTGGTTTTCAGCCGTAGTACTGGTAGCCGTAAATTGTGCGCCCTGTAACCCAAAGTTCAGACCGAGCTTTCCCTGATTGACAAATGGAGGTAGAATCTGATTTAAATGGTCATTGAGTAAGAAGTTGAGTTGTCTTTCCATCAACATTGACAGCCGTGTAATTGCAATTTTTACTTTATCCATTTCAAGTGAGACATAATCCCCATGGAAATTACCTCCGTGATATACATAACTATGTTCTGCTGAAATGATTGGATTGTCATTGACGGAGTTCGCTTCATTGATCAATACATTCTCTGCATAATCGAGTGTGTCTGAAATTGGTCCCAGGATCTGTGGAACACAGCGAAGTGAATAGTACTCTTGCACCTTATCTTCGAATACTTCATTGTCCGGTACATTTGAATAATAAATCTGTTCACGTTTACGGATTCGTTTACTACCATTTAAGTAGGAGCGCATCGTGGTTGCAGTATCTCGCTGGCCTTTATGTAATTTGACTTCATTCAGAACTGCAGCAAAATGATCATCAAATGAACACACAATTTCATTGATCAGACACGAAGCCATGATAGCCAGCCGCTCTAATTGTCGCGCACGGATAATGTTGACGAGGCCAATTCCGGTCATCGCAGATGTGCCATTGATTATT
>CAZGKN010000126.1:4811-7671 GCA_964525915.1 uncultured Saprospiraceae bacterium
ATTGCTAATCCTTCTCTGGCAATGATATTAATCGGTTTTAACTGATGTTGAGTAAAAACTTCTGCAGTATTCAACCAACTGCCTTCCGATTTTACTTTTCCTTCACCGATCAGACAAAGTGCGACATGTGCCAACTGTACCAAATCCCCACTGGCACCGACACTTCCATGTTCATAGATCGCCGGCAATATATTTTGATTGATAAAATAAGCAAGTTGGTGTACTACTGATAAATCAATACCACTATAACCAAGTAATAGTGTATTCAATCTACATAGGAGTACTCCTTTGATTAGGCGGTCGCTGATGATTTCTCCGGTACCGGCACAGTGCGACCGAATCAAATTCAGTTGTAACTCTTCCTTATATTGATCTTCAATCCGGTACTGTGCCATAGGGCCGAAACCAGTATTAATGCCATAGATAATCTTATCTTTTGAAAATTCCAGTAGGAACTGATGGCTTTTTTCTACCTGATCCAAAGCATCACTGCTAAGAATGATTTCTTCATCCTCTAAGACAATTCGCCTGAAATCCTGAATACTTAAGTATTTAGAACCAACTTCAATCATATTTTGCTTAAAATAAAACTGGGCGAAAGTACAAAAAATCAATTCATTTAATTTATTTTTGCTGCCATATCATGGTTCCGGTAATCCCTGTCGTGGGATGGATTAAAAGGGAATCAGGTGAAAATCCTGTACAGTTCCCTCTGCTGTGAATCCTTAATAGTATTTTGACCTACTACTACCACTGGTGAAAGCCGGGAAGGTGGTCAAAATGAGGAAAAGTCAGAAGACCTGCCTGATATACCATAATGTAGCATAGAGGTGAAATGTGCACATTAACATTAACTAATTTTTTAATTAATTTCCAATGAAGAATTTTGGCTACCTGGTAGCAATCCTGCTGTTCATAACGGCTTGCGGTAAAGACGACTCTCAAAAAGTAACGGGTCTGGGTAAGGGCTTGTTAGTATCGAATGAAGGCCCTTTTGGTACCGGAACGGGAACGATTACTTTTATTAATGATTCGGGTAAGGTGAATCAACATTTATTTCAAAGTGCCAATAATGGCGCAGTGCTGGGCAATGTAGTTCAATCTGTTCAATTCTATAGGAACAGGTATTATATTGTGGTAAACAATGCTAATAAGATTGTTATTGCAGATAATCAATTCAGATATCTGGGCGAAATCAATGGTTTACACCAGCCGAGATTTATTGTTTTTTATGGAAATTATGCGTTTGTCAGTCAATGGGGTGAAAAGAACTTACATGGTGGTGTTGCTGTGGTCAATCTTGCTAATAATTCTTTAGAAAAAGTCATAGAAACCGGTAATGGAGCTGAGGAAATGTTGCTGACTAATGATAGTCTCTGGGTCACTAATGGAGGATCTTACAATCCGGATGACTTTTCATCCTATCCGGATAGCACCGTTACTTTAATAAATGCTGATGAGCAGACAGTCACCACAGAATTTAAGGTTGGAGATAATCCAAATTCAATAGCTAAAGCAGAAAAGTCCTATTATATCGCCTGTGCAGGAAAAGGATTTAAAAATGGATCAGTTTATCAGGGAGTGCCCGGAGAGTTTCAAAAGATGAATGTGCAAGGCCTGGATGCGTCATTGAGTAGTTTTTCTAAAATGATCATTAATTCAAATACCAATAAAGATATGATACTGATCAACGGAGGCAGTGCCATTTCATTCAACATCAATGGAAATACGCTGGACACTTATAAAGTTATTGTCCCATCGGCATACAGAGCCTTTTACCGGACTTCTAACAGACATTTTTATTTCTGTGATCCGGCTGATTTTAACTCAAGCGGTTCAGTAATCGAAACCGATGAAAAGTTTACAAAACTTAATACTTATCAGGCAGGAATTATCCCCGGATATATACTGGAAGTGATTCAATAGGTTCCACGAAATGTCATCTGCAAGTTGACATTGATCGAAGTGACAGAATTGCGCCTCAATTGGAGGCGCACTTCTGCATTAATTGTAGAGTGCGACAGAAAGGGTTGAGCTTCATAGGTCGTAGGGAAGAGTTGTATTTCTGATCCTACACTTAGCGGTATCAAATCCTGATAAAATGATTCCGGGCGGTCATCAGGTTTGTCATTTGTATATAAAAACACTGTGGCTTTATCGATAAAATCCAGATCTGCACCGGTGAAAGGGTCTCTTATCCAGGCAGCTTCTGGAACGAGGCTGACTTTTGTGCCCGCCGGGAGGTTCAATGATTTTATGATCGCATCATAATTTGTATAAATATCTTTGATGGGGAAATAATATGCATCCAGTGTATTCAGACCGGGAGGTATCTCAAAATACTTATCTATTTTGATTTCAAACTTCTTGGTATTCTTGTCTTTTCCACAGGATTGAATGCCAATTATACTTAGTAATAACAAACCAAAAGTAAACTTACCCATAGCTTTATTAACGTTTAAAAATTACTATGTGTTTTATTTGCAAAATAGATTTTGCGAAATGAATTAAATTGATAATATTTGATGAATTGATTATACAATTATGGGTGAGCAGTCAATCAACAGATTAAATTCAAAAGAAGAACTTCAGAAGTTTGTCAAATATCTCCTGAATGATATCAAGGCGATGGAGATTATGTTGGAGAATGATCTTTTTGAAACCAGCAATTTAAGGATAGGTGCAGAGCAGGAGATGGTTATCGTAGATAATAAGACCTACAAGCCAAACCTTATTGCTATGGAAGTCTTATCTGAGATGCAGGGCGTAGAATGGATTGGTACAGAATTGGCCAAATTTAATTTGGAGTCTAATCTGGAACCACGTTTCTTCACCAATCGCTGTTTTTCAGAAATGGAAA
>CAZGKN010000127.1:0-6097 GCA_964525915.1 uncultured Saprospiraceae bacterium
TAAAGGTCGTATTATCACGCCCAATATTGAAATATCTGGTTCCTGCCATTCCTTCCTTTGTAGCAGAGAAAATATCATAATCAAGAGATGTTAGGGTTTGAATATTGAGATTACCTAATTTCTGATTAACTGCGGTAAAATTAACACCTGGATTAAAATTCAGATAGTTAAATGCTCCTTTGTGATAAGATGGCATTAAGGCCGTAGAGATCTGATTAGCAGGAATGAAACTTGCAAAATCGATCCATTGATTAACGTCCTCTCCATCGGTAGTAGTATTTGTCTGTTTATCTGCTCTAAACCAGTGACTCAAACCATTGAAAACTCCACCTGGTGCGTGCTCAATTTTAGTTCCAAATGTAAAATACTGGCCATTGCTCAACGTTACATCAGCAAAATTGTACACAACACCATTAATGTCAATCGAATTATCGTACATAGGTGTAAATACATCACCAGAAGTAAATATATTATCGGTACTTTGTATCAATGTTAGTTTGTGTAATCCTGCAGGCCAAGCAACACGTACAGTCCCTACAGAACCCTTGTTTTGCACTTTCCACACAGATTTAAACAACATCTTTATCCCATGACCTAAACTGTTGGCATAAACAGAAGGCGACTTCGCTTCACCATTATCACCCCATACTAAATATTGACCTTGATTTAACCCAATCGTATTATCATCATTAGTATTAGCTAAAGCTGTTGTACCAATAAGTACTTGATTACCAACATTAATAGAATTACTTTGCCGCTGATCAATATCACCATTATCCAGATCCTTACCAATACCAGCAATATTTGATAAGTATCCGGCATTTGTTGTAAAGTTATACAAGGTATCTGATGGTACATTTACTACATAATCATGTGCCAAAGTAGTACCAAATTTCAAAGCTAAATAAGTTTCTACTTTAGCCACTTGTGCATTACTCAAGCTATCTTTAAACCATATTACCTCTTGAATATCTCCAGGGAAAGTACCCCAATCAGAAGCAGAATATCCTATCTTCACATAAGGGCCAGCAACACTGCTTCTCCTATTCATTAAACCATTTGTATATGAGCCATTTAAACCCATTTGTATGTTTCCATTTCCTGATGTTGAAGACCCACCTGCTGGTGGGCGCCAAGAATAGACAGCACTTAAATTAATAGGTGCAGTTGCTCCGCTTACTCCGGCTCCATTTCCAAATCTATAAAAACGTTGTAAGCCACCATATACACCAAATCCAGGTTCGGAAGCATTTGCCAGTTCATTATCAATACCGGTTATTAATCCACTACCACCACCAGCTAAAGTATCCCTTGCTACGCCAAATACAGTTAATGGCATATAATAATAGCCACCTGCATAGTCAGTAGAAGCCGTGGTAGTACCACCGCCATCATTCCAAACGCCGAATACTTCGCTTGTTCCGGTAACGTCATTAAAATAATTTACATTAGAATACTTATTTGTCCAAGTATTAAAGTTATGAGCCTGATTACCATCATTAATCTTAGGACCGGTAGAACCGTTCACATTAGTTGTTAAATCTACACCATTAATAGATGCATCACGCCATGTAATGTCCATTACATTTTCAGACTTATACCATACTGCAGGCAAAATTTCAATACCACCTGGTATATTTACATAAGCACCAAAAGTAAAATACTTTCCATCCGGTAAGATTGCTTGGTCTGTATAAGAATATTGTGTGCCATTTACTTCTACTAATGTGCTCATATCATAAGATTGAACATTTGAAGTAAATCCGGCATCATCAGCCACAATTAATTTCATGTTAGTATATACACGTGGCCAACCAACTTTAACAGCACCTACATTACCAGTATTTTGAATCTTCCAAACCGCTTCAAATCGACTATTAATCCCTGTAACAGATGAAATAGCCACATTAGGTGATTTTTTCAACCCATTCCAGCCTGTTAATAGGTATTGATTATTAGTCAATGATTGAGAATTACCTGCATTAGAATTAGCTAATCCTTGTGTACTAATTAGTACTTCTGTTTCAGAATTAATAGACTTTGACTGCCTTTGATCTAAAGAGCCGTCAATATCTTTACCTATACCTGCAATATCTCTATTATAACCTATATTGATGGTTGTATCCCAAACGATGGTTGTGCCATTACTCGCTATGTAATTATGCGATAAAGTCAATCCATATTTTACAGCCAAATAAGTTCTTACTTGCTTCTTTTCAGCTTCTGTCAATTTTCTTTCATAGGCAATCACTTCAGGAATCAAGCCATTTCTTACTTCTCCCTGAGCCCCTAAAATACTACCACCTGAGTAGAACTTTGCATTTCCATTGGTTACTTTCTGATTAGTTGCTCCCAACTTTCCATTTCTACCATAAAATATACTATCTACATTAAAAGCAAAAGCAACATCTGAAAGATAAAGGCTATCTGTTTTAATTGGGTTTGTAAATGGAGATGAAATGTATGGATACATAACGATTTGAGCACCCAAAGAAGTAATAGCAGGATCGTTAGCCTGAATCAATGCTGATCCAGTTGTTGTACTACCAAATCCTAAAATATCAGCATATCCGGAAACACTCTTATTTACAGTCATTGTAAAGAATGTAGCATCCTTATTATCTGCAGTAAACGGCTTATTCACTGGCAATGCCATAAAACGAGCATCATTACCGGTAGTACCAAAATCAGCTGCCGGATTAAAGTTATAAAGCTTATTTGCAATAAATGGTTGACGACTAGTATTAGTTTGCGTATAGTCATTAGAGAAACCGGAGAAATCATTCCATTTTTCAGGAGCAAATCCCATGTCAGAACGCAACCAAACTCTCAAGTCAGCAGAAACACCACCAGGGCTAGCTACTAAAGCAGCAAAAGTAAAATAGCTACCATCAGCCAAGCTTACATCTGCATAATTATAATCAATGCCATTTATGGTGATATTATTAGTGGTCATATCACTAAAAGCATTACCTGCACTAAAATCGGAGGTTGCGCTTCTTACTAAATGCAAATTAGTCATTCCTTGAGAAGGCCAAGCTACTCGAACGGTGCCAACATTATTGGTATTTTGCACTTTCCATACAGAAGAAAAACGATAGTTTACATTGCTATTACCATTAATGGCAACAGAAGGGCTTTTTGCTAAACCATTATCACCCCAAATCAAAAATTCACCATCATTTAAAGTGCTGTTATTGGCATCATTCGTATTAGCCAAACCAGTCAAACCAATGACTAATTTCTCACCAACATTGACAGAGTTACTTTGCTTTTGATATAATTTACCATTAGCATTTTCACGACCGATGCCCGCAATGTTAGAAACATAACCAGCATTCGTTGTTAAACTATAAACTGTATTTCCTTGAGCATTTACGTAATCATGAGCCAAAGTAGTACCAAATTTCAAAGCTAAATAAGTTTCTACCTTAGCAATATCGGCCATATTCAAAGAATCTTTAAACCAAATTACCTCTTGAATGTCACCAGGGAATGCGCCATATGCGTGTGCATTATAGCCAATTTTCACATAAGGACCGGCAACACCACTTTTTCTATTAATAAGATTATTGGTATAAGCGCCATTTAAGCCCATTAGCAAATTAGCAGTACCAGAAGCAGAAGAGCCACCAGCTGGTGGGCGCCAAGAGTAAACAGCACTTGCATTTATAGAAACATTGCTGCCGTTAACATTAGCACCATTCCCATATCTATAAAAACTTTGTTTACCACCTGCATTTATACCAAAGGCTGGTTCAGAGGCATTCGCTAATTCATTATCAATACCGGTAATTAATCCGCTACCACCACTAGATAAGGTATCTCTAGCCACACCAAAAACGGTTAATGGCATATAATAATAGCCACCTGCATAGTCTGTAGAAGCCGTAGTAGTACCACCACCATCATTCCAAACGCCGAATACTTCACTTGTTCCGGTAACGTCATTAAAGTAATTTATATTAGAATATTTATTTGTCCAAGTATTAAAGTTGTGTGCTTGGTTTCCGGCATTCACTTTAGGACCAGTGGAACCATTCACATTGCTTAATAAATTGATACCGTTTATTGAAGCATCAGTCCAGGTATTTCCTGCAACCTTTTCAGACTTGTACCAAACCGCAGGCAAAGAAGCAATTCCACCCGGTACACTTGCATCAACACCAAAAGTGAAGTATTGACCATCACTCAGCGTAACATCAGCATAATTATACACTTGACCATTAATAGTGATGGTATTAGGAGTCATATCTGTAGCAGTATTGCCAGAGGCAAAAGTCGGATCAGAACTAACAATGATCTTAATAGCATCATACTTAGTTCCAGGCCAAGCGACACGTACAGTGCCTACAGAACCAGTATTTTGTACTTTCCAAACCGCACCGAAACGAAGATTTATACCACTCACATTACTTATTGGCACCGAAGGTGCTTTGGCTTGACCATTATCACCCCAAACCAAATATTGATTATTTGCCAAAGAAACACTATTGCCTGCATTAGTAGAGGCTAATCCTGTAGTACTGATAAGTACTTGTGTTCCTGGATTAGTACTCCATGATTGTTTTTGATTTAAAACGCCATTATTATCTAAGGCTATACCAGCAATATTGAATTTATAACTCGCATTGGTTGAAGCACTCCATACAACATTACCATAGGAATTTAGATAATCTTTGCTACCGTCGGCTAATGTTGTTCCATATTTAATAGCTAAATAGGTTTCCACTTGTGTCATTTCGGTAGTAGATAACCTATTTTCAAAAATCATTAGGTCATTTAGCTCACCAGCCAATGCACCATAATTACTATCCCAACCTATCCTAATCGCATCTGTTGATGTAGGCGTTGTTGCTACATTGTAAATCTTATTGTTATTAGCATAGGTTGTATGTATTCCATTTAAAGAAACAGTAGCTCCAAGATAGGTTGCTGCTGGTGAGCCACCACCATTTTGCCATCCTGATCCTGCTATAAAATTTCTATTAGCTTCAAAAGAATTAGAACTAAGACCTTGATACCCAGGTCCTCCTGATGTAAAGAATAACAATTTATACACCCCACCCGAAGAAAAAGTATGTAACCCAGGGTAATCATTTGACACGTGAAAACCCATAAACCCATTACCACGTAGCGTACTCTGGTACCCAGCCGCGTATAATGAACCGTTAGCTCTGTCTATAACTTTAGAACCAGAAGCTGGCGCATAATCCATGTACTTAGTATCAAAAGACATAGTAGGATTAAAGTTAGACAATTTAGTAGCATCATAAAAAGTAGGCCGATAACCGGCAGTAGGCTGCACTAATTTGTACCCATTTCCAGTCACATCATGCCATTGTTGTACTTTATTTCCATCAACAGCATGTGTACTTCCAGCATCCGAATATACAAAATTAGAATTTGCATTCCACCATGCAGCAACTTGAACACCACCTGGTGTATTTTGCGAAACGAGCATTGTCAAAAAAGTTATTGACATACTCATTGTGAAGATGATTCGTAAGTTTTGAAATCTCATTGTGAATTACGTTTTTGGTTATATACGATACATATAACTTGCCTTTATAATAAAAAACCAAGCTATTTTAAACCGCAAATGTATTAACTTAAGATTTTGCACAATTATCAACTCAATCAAGTTAGTTCATATAAACTATGGCTTTCATTACAATAGTCTAAATAGACTATTATATATAATTTCCCTGTTATAGATATCATATTGACAAATGAAAAATAGTATCTTTGACGGTAGAAAATCATAAAATCATCAAGGATGAGTAATAATCCCCATCGAATGAACGCACTGGTATTAGATGACCAACGTATTTTTTCTGAATCATTTTCAATAGTTTTAGAAAAATATAGGCTATTTAGTAACATCGTGTCTTTCTCAGAGGTATCTGACCTGATAGATTATCTTGTTCGCAACTACACTAAAAATACTGTAATTTTTGCTGATTATTATTTAGAAAATGACCATATCACAGCCTATCTTAACCAAATAAAAAACATGGCTTCCAATTCAAAAATAATCATATTAAGCTGCATCACAAACCCTTCTTTGATACTCGAATTAACAAGAATGAATATA
>CAZGKN010000127.1:6107-7648 GCA_964525915.1 uncultured Saprospiraceae bacterium
ATATACATGGTATCATTAGTAAAAATGAAGCATTATCAGAAATCAGAACTTGTATAGAACATTTAGAATCAAACAAAAAATATTTTTCGCCATTTGTTCTAAATATAATTAATGAATATGAGGCTATCCAGCAAGTTGTATTTACACCAAGAGAAATACAAATCCTCAACTACTTTGCTAAAGGTCATACTGTAGATAAAACAGCCGAAAATCTCAATTTAAGTAGGCATACTATAGCCGCCCACAGAAGAAAAATGATGGCCAAAATAAATTGTAGTAATATAACCGAATTGTTGAGTTACGCCAGAAATGAAGGATTAATTGAATAAATATCATAACGAGTCAAAATGAAAACAATAGGTTTAACAGTTTTTTTTCTAATTATATCTGCCTTTGTATTTACTCAACATCCTGGTGATTCTAAAAATAATGATATTACTTCCGAATATCAAAACATTAATTACAGCTATCAAAACGGCAAAATCACTCAAGCGGAGTTTGTGATTCAAATTGAACAGTTGATGTTTAAATCGGTAAAGCAAGGCAAAGTGCTATCACCCGATATATTATTACCGCTGTTAGAACCATTTAGAGAGGTAATCTGGAACAGCAATAAATATCAAAACCTACGAATTAAGTATTATTATATGTTTATGAATAATGCTGACATTCTGGGGTTAGGAGGTGAAGCCATCTTTTATGCCGATAAATTCGAAGCTCAATCCCGAGCAAATGGTAAAAATCCAGGATTGGTAGTACCCTATATGAAGGTAGGATTTTACCTGGACAATGAAAATTTTGATAAGGCTGTTGAGGTTTATGAAAGTAACAAAAAATCATTTGAAGATTATGCAGCTACTGCCAATACAGATCCAAGTGGTGAGGTTTTGTTACATACAATTGAATATGGAAGAGAAATTGTCAAATCCTTTATTCATATCAATAAAATAGAAAATGCAAAAGCCCTTTGTAGCAAAATCAACCAAATATATGACGACTTTTTAAAAACCCATAAACAGCCAAGCATATCATCTATATATACTTCTCATTATTACTTTATGAATAATGATATAAATTTAGCTACCGGTAATTATTCTGAGCTATATAATACGCTTATCAAATTTGATTTATTATTAATGAAAAAGGATAGCATTTGGACTTTATATAAACCATATTTTGAATTTCAAAATAATCAGTTTTGGTTTGAGTATTACTTAAAACTAAAAGAATATAAAAAAGCACGAACTTATCTTAACAAACTATCCGAAGATGGTAGCCCCTACAGTGATTACCCTACAAGGATTAATCTACTAAAAGCGACATTATTAAGTAATGAAAACAAATACCAGGAAGCTTATAGCTATATAGACACTTCATTTATAAATACAAAAGCTAAAACGGCAAGTCTTTCTGATCAGGTCATGCAATTATCCTATGCAAAAGCAAAATCCGAATTTAATGATTTTCAATTAATAGCCGCTCAAAAATCTAAAGCTAAACTCACAAACACCATTATTATATTATCCTCTTTGGCAATAATC
>CAZGKN010000128.1:0-7550 GCA_964525915.1 uncultured Saprospiraceae bacterium
TGGTAAGGATACCTTTGTAATAATGCATACCGGCGGCGGAAAGTCACTCTGCTATCAGTTGCCTGCCCTGATCATGGAAGGCACTGCCATTGTAATTTCTCCATTGATAGCATTGATGAAGAATCAGGTGGATTCTATTCGTGGCTATAATAATGAGGATAATGTGGCTCATTTTCTCAATTCCTCATTGAATAAAGGACAAATAAAGCAGGTCAAGCAAGATATTAATGATGGTAAGACTAAACTGCTCTATATAGCTCCGGAGACATTGACAAAGGAAGAGAATCTTGAATTCTTCAATAATTCCAAGATCTCTTTTGTCGCAGTGGATGAAGCACATTGTATTTCGGAGTGGGGACATGATTTCCGTCCGGAATACCGTAGAATCAGGGGAATGATTGAAGCAATTGGCAATGTGCCCATTATCGCACTGACAGCGACTGCCACGCCAAAAGTACAAGATGATATATTGAAGATACTGGATATGCATGATGCCAATGTCTATATCTCTTCATTCAACAGAGACAATCTCTACTATGAGATACAGCCCAAGATCTCAAAGGAGCATACACTGAAAAATATGATTCAGTTTATCAAATCACGCAAGAAGATCAGCGGAATCATCTATGTACAAAACCGGAAGACTACAGAAGATCTGGCATCGATTCTCAATGTCAATGGCATCAAGGCTGCACCTTATCACGCCGGATTGGACGCTAAATCCAGATCAAAGGCACAGGATGATTTCCTGATGGAAAATATTGAAGTAATCTGTGCTACGATTGCTTTTGGAATGGGTATTGACAAGCCGGATGTTCGTTTTGTGATCCATTATGATATTCCGAAAAGCATAGAGAATTACTATCAGGAAACCGGTCGCGCAGGCCGGGATAGTCTGGAAGGCTATTGTATAGCTTATTTCAGCCACAAGGATTTGTCCAAATTAGAAAAGTTTTTGCGAGATAAACCGGTTGCTGAGCGTGAGATGGGAGCTGTACTACTGCAGGAAGTTGAAGCCTATGCACAGACAGGAACCTGTCGCCGGCAGTTTTTGTTACATTATTTCGGCGAAGAATTCGAAATCGAACAATGTCACAAGATGTGTGATAATTGCCGTCATCCTAAGGAACTGCGCGATGTGACCGATGAAGTCAAATTAGCATTGGAGACAGTGCTCGAGCTCAATGAAGGCTATAATATCAAGATATTAGTGGATTTCATCAGTGGGAAAGAGTCACAGCAGATTAAGTTGTTCCGTTTCCATGAGAATGAAATGTTTGGCGCAGGTAAGGATTATGATGAGAATTTCTGGAATTCAATATTCAGACAAGCACTGCTGAATAATTTACTGATCAAGGACATTGAGAATTATGGCCTGATGAAAGTGTCGCCAGCGGGCCACCAGTTCCTCAAGGAAGGCGGCACTATGGAAATACCTTTGAATCAGATTTTCCCCGAAGATACGACTCCGGATGATGAAGGAAGTGGCGGTACTGCTGCACTGGATACGGTTCTGGTCGAATTATTGCAAAGTCTGCGCAAGACAGAATCCAAAAAACACAATGTGCCACCCTTTGTCATCTTCAGTGACCCATCGCTCGAAGATATGGCCACGCAGTATCCGACCAGTATGGATGACATGGCCAAGATTACCGGTGTGAGTATGGGAAAGGCACAGCGCTATGGTAAGCCATTTATCGACCTGATCAGCAAATATGTGGACGAGAATGAGATCGACAGACCGTCTGATTTCTTAATCCGCCAGGTAGCCAATAAATCTAAGATAAAAGTAAATATCATTCAGTCGATAGATAAGAAAATACCTCTCGAGGATATAGCCCGGGCCAATAACCTCGACAGAGAATCACTATTTCAGGAATTATACATGATCGTCTCCAGTGGAACCAAGCTTAATCTGGATTATTATTTGGAAGATAATATAGATGAGTATGTAAAAGAGGATGTGTATGAATATTTCATGCATAGTCATACTGACTCAGTGGAAGAAGCTTGCCGGGCACTGAAAGAAGAAGGCATTAGCTACGAAGAGATAGAGCTCATCCGGATTTCATTCCTGTCAGAAATGGCAAATTAATTATGGTAATAGCTATCATCAATGGCCCAAACCTCAATCTGGTTGGGTCTCGTGAAGAAGACATTTATGGATCAATTTCATTTGACCAATATTTGCCAGAACTAAGTGCGGAATTCCCGATGTTGGAGATTCGTTATTTCCAGTCCAATCACGAAGGTGAGATTATTGATGCTATCCAGGATGCAGCAGCGTATGCATCAGGTATCCTGATCAATGGCGGCGCCTTTACGCATACTTCGATAGCCATAGCGGATGCCATCGCTGGGATCAATGTCATTGCTATTGAAATACATCTTTCCAATATCGCACAGCGTGAACCCTTCAGGCATTCGTCCTATCTCACCGGCGTTTGTAAGGGGAGTATATTTGGATTAGGCCTGGATGGGTACAGACTCGGCATCCTGCACCTGCAAAAATCGACACTCAGATGATTTATTATAATGTATCGATTCATATCGAACCGGCTATAGAGCAAGCGTGGTTGCAATGGATGCTTGAGATTCATATCCCACAGGTGATGGCTACGGGTTGCTTTACTGACTACGTGTTTACCCGTCTGCTTGAGCCTGTACAGGAAGGTACATTGACCTACATAGCACAGTATTTAGTCGAAGATGAGTCCCATTTACAGCAGTATTATGATGAGTATGCGCCTGCTTTGCGCCAGGATAGCTCAAACAGATTTGGAGACAATTTCGTAATTTTTCGCTCTGTGACAAAGTCCGTGTAATATGTTTGGTAAGAATAAATTTCAAGTCTGATCTGGCTCAGTAGATCTTGGTAAATCATTTATTTTACCAGTATATATTAATGAATAAAAATATATAAGAAAATAATATGTTTTTCTGATTGTGAAAAGCGTTTTAAAATCGCGTAACTTTGTAGTTCGTACTTTTTTGGGGCATATTTTTATTCGGGTATTCCAATTATTTAGTTAAATAAAGAAAACGATTATGTTTAAAGTGATAATCCAGGGCCGGCTTGACTTTGGTAATGAAAAGACATACGTTACTGCACAGAAACTCTATGTGCAGCGGATGGAGTCTTATTATAAGAATGAAGTTATTTTTAATAAGCCCGAGGAGCACTTTGATGATGAACGTTATTACTTTACGGTAGAGCGGACAGTTCAGTTTTCGTCTGATAAGTATTGGATGAACACGGTTAATCTGTTGGACAATCTGGCTCAATATGCATTAGCCGGAGATATTAAGATGTGGATGATGGATCAGGGAGAAGCGATCCGTACCGAAATCATTGCACCCAATAATGAAAAAAGTGTAGTTGCGGCAACGAAAAAAGCGATCAGGCTCCTGGATGATAAGGATAAACAGGAGCAACTTGAGAAAACACTACATAGTATCCTTTCAAAGTATCCACAGCATTCTCAGGCTATGGCGATGATGGGTCGCATGTATTCCCGCAAGCGAGACCTGACAGAAGCAAACAGGTACTTTGATTTTGCCATCGAATCTTATCCGCATAATTCCTCTGCTCATTTATGGCGGGGTAAAATGCTGATGCAGCAGGAGAGATACGCTGAAGCTCTGACTCACCTGACTGAAGCGGTCAAAGTGTCTGTAGCACAGGAAAGTATTCATTGGACTGGAAGACGGCTGAAAGGACTTTGCTATTTTCATCTCAATCAATGGGATGATTGTGCGTTTGAGTGGCGATTATTTACCAGACGTATATTTAAGAAGGAAGATTCTAATTTTTACTGGATGCGTGCAATCCTGATCGGTCTGGGTAGGGCATATCTGATGACAGGCAAGAAAGGTGAGGCGATACTGGCTTTTGATAATGCACTGGATCATGATTCCTTATTTGATAATACACCTCAGGAGACGATAGAAGCATTGAGAGATCAGGCATTGGGCAAAGTGAGTAAGACGCCGAAGAAAGTGACTAAGCCTACTGTAAAGGCTTAGTACTTTTGTCCCACTGGTTGCCAATCGGCTATTTTCATTACCTTTATCACCCAATAATCAGACTATGCAAGACGTACAGAATTATGTTTGCGGTAATTGGGTAAGTGGTAGTGGCTCAGGCCAACCTGTCGTACATGCGATTACAGGGAAAGTGTTTGGACGGGTTTCCTCCGAAGGAATCAACCTGAAAGAAGTATATAAATTTGCCCGGGAGAAAGGGAATCCAAACCTACGCCGACTTACTTTCCAGGAGCGGGCTTTACGATTAAAGGCACTGGCCTTGTATCTTACTGAGAGAAAAGAACAGTTTTACGAAGTCAGTTATAAGACGGGTGCTACCCGTGCGGATAGTTGGGTAGATATCGAGGGTGGATTTGGTAATCTCTTTGCCAATGCCAGTCTGAGAAGAAAATTACCCGATCAGACCTTTTGTATAGACGGAGATTATGCACCATTATCAAAGGGTGGTAGTTTCATAGGTCAGCACATCCTGGTGCCAAAGTTGGGCACAGCAGTACATATCAATGCTTTTAACTTCCCTGTATGGGGAATGTTAGAGAAAGTTGCGGTTAATTTTCTGGCCGGTATGCCAGCGATTGTTAAACCAGCTTCCCTGACTTCGTACCTTACCGAGGCAGTCACCAGAGAGATTATAGCCAGCGGGATCCTGCCGGAAGGCGCACTCCAGCTTATCAGTGGTTCAGCACACGATATATTGGATTATGTAGAGGAGCAGGATGTCGTCACATTTACAGGCTCTGCCTCTACAGGTCGTAAGTTGAGGTCGCATCCACGCATCATAGAGTATGCTGTTCCCTTCAATATGGAAGCAGATTCATTAAATTGTATCGTACTCGGTGAAGATGTATTGCCGGGCTCACCTGAGTTTGATCTCTTTATCAAGGAGATTCGCCGGGAGATGACTACCAAGGCCGGGCAGAAGTGTACTGCCGTGCGGCGGATACTCGCACCGGAAGAAATGACGGATGTCGTTAGTGATGAGTTGGCAAAAGCACTGCGTAAGGTAGCCATCGGTGATACTAAGGAAGAGTCGGTACGCATGGGATCATTGGCCAGTAAGGGACAGGTAGCTGAAGTGCGGGAGAAGATAACGCTACTCAAGCAGGATTCAGAAGTCATTCTTGATGATTTTGCTGATTTTGATGTGGTAGGGAATTCGGCGAACCGGGATTCATTTATGTCACCGGTATTATTATTAAGTAAACAGAAGCACAGTGCGGCAATACACGAGATCGAGGCCTTCGGTCCGGTAGCAACGATTATGCCGTATGACTCGGTAGAGGAGGCAGTTCATCTGGCTAACCGAGGCAGAGGCTCACTGGTCAGCTCTATCGTGACTTATGATGATCGTCTGGCGAAAGAATATGTGCTTCAGGCTGCACCTTATCATGGGAGAATTTTAGTACTAAACCGTGATTGTGGTAAAGAGAGTACCGGACATGGTTCCCCGATGCCTTTATTAGTTCATGGTGGCCCGGGTCGTGCCGGTGGCGGTGAAGAGATGGGCGGTCTGCGCGGCATAAAACATTATATGCAGCGCTGTGCTGTACAAGGGTCACCCACTACACTCACTGAGGTTACACAGGTATATCAACCTGGAGGAAAGTATAAAGAACCAACGAAACATCCGTTTCGCCTGCATTTTGAAGAGTTGACTGTAGGTGATACGCTGATCACGCATGGTCGGACAATAACCGAGGCTGACATCATCAATTTTGCTAATGTAAGTTGGGATCATTTCTATGCCCATACTGACATTACCTCACTGGATGGGACGATATTTACCGAACGTGTGGCTCACGGGTATTTTGTGCTTTCAGCGGCAGCCGGCCTCTTTGTTGATCCTGGAAAAGGCCCTGTTTTACTCAATTATGGTCTGGAAGAATGTCGTTTTATCAAACCCGTATATGCAGGTATGACATTACATGTATGCCTGACCGTCAAAGAAAAAATCGTGCAGGAGCAGAAATCTGAAGAAGATATACCCAAAGGTATTGTTAAATTCTATGTGGATATCCGTGACCAGGAGCAGGAATCTGTAGCTATTGCAACTATCCTCACGATGATCAAAAAGTTATAAACTGGATTTATACTCAAAATACTACATTTTGACCATCTTTATTTTTTGCAACCTTCAGCCCGTAGGATAGATATCCAACGGGCTGAAGGAGGCAGGGGGTAAACAAAGAATGAAGATGGTCAAATCTTTTTCCGAATAGTATATCAGTAAAATTGCCTGTTATTTTTATGCCGCTGAATCGTCAGTGACTTTGGCATTGTGTGAATTTTTCAGCACAGAGGCCAGTCCGTTTTTCATTCCTGCTTCGGATTCATACATCTGACTACTGCCAATTACCTGACCATTGGACGCCTTGAGGTTAAAATGAAACTTACCGTTTGCCGCTGTCTTTTGCTCAAAATTTTCCTGATGTTGACTATGTTTTTTAACAGACTCAATGCCATTCAGGCAACTTGCTTTGGCTTTATAGCCTTCACTTGACAGGATAACCTGACCATTATCTGCTTTCAATACAAACTGAAATTCACCGTTCTTCCTGGTAGAAACTACAAACTCACCCATTTTCTTTTATTTAAGTTTACAATTAGATTAAAATTAGTAACTATTATAAATATTAAAGTGATTTTATCTGATTTATTGTCCCAATGTACACTATTTGAAGATATTTTACAGATATTTGATTACTCAAAGTTTATTTATTTACAAGTTTATGGAATTACAACCTATTGAAATTCAGATAACACCACAAGCGACGTGGATTACTTTTGCTGATTCTGCAGGTAATTCACTTCCGGGGAGTACGCTAACCGGACTTACTCAGGCAATACAGAATGCAGATAATGATCCTGGAAATATCATAGTATTGAAGAGTGCAGGTGATCGTACTTTTTGTGCAGGTGCCAGTTTTGATGAGTTGATAAAAATCAGCGATAAAGATGCCGGACTCACTTTTTTCTCCGGATTTAGTAATGTGATCAATGCGATGCGACAAAGTAAGAAAATCGTACTGGTCAGAGCACAGGGCAAAGCCGTAGGCGGAGGAGTCGGCCTGATTTGTGCAGCGGATTACGCCATTGGTACTCGATATAGTTCAGTCAGGCTCTCAGAGTTGGCAATTGGTATCGGCCCCTTTGTCATAGGGCCTGCGGTCGAGCGTAGGATTGGATTGAGTGCATTTCGAAAAATGGCGCTGACACCGGATGAGTGGCAGACTGCTGCATGGGCAAAACAACAGGGAATGTTTGAAGAAGTATTTGATGAAATTAGCCAGGTGGATGATTATATCAATCATCTGATAGCAAAGTGGGCATCATATTCACCCGATGCATTACAGGCTTTGAAAAGTGTGTTTTGGGAAGGGACTGATCATTGGAGAGACTTAATGACGGTACGAGCGCGCATTAGTGGGGAGCTTGTACTGGGTCAATTTACCAAAGCGGCGATAACGGCTTTCAGGAATGCTTAATGGCTTTTATTAATGTCT
>CAZGKN010000129.1:0-7414 GCA_964525915.1 uncultured Saprospiraceae bacterium
TCATGGTGGTGTTCAGCAGTGTGATGAGTTTTATGCTGACACCCGGAATAAAAGAGTTCACATCCGATTCAGAAAGATGGTGGTATGTACTCATGCGCTTGGTAGGAGGGATGCTGGTAACCGGTAGCGCCAATGCGATAAACCAGGTAAGCGAGAAAGACACAGATGCAATGATGAAGCGTACAGCAAAACGTCCCGTAGCTGCGGGAAGAATGAGTGTAACGGAAGGTTGGGCTTTTGCAATTATTACAGGCATTGCGGGTGTTTTTATACTCGGCCATTTTTTTAATGGTTTAACCGCAGGTCTGGCAGCGTTTAGTTTGTTTTTATATGCGTTTATTTATACGCCACTAAAAAAAATAAACTCAATTGCTGTGTTGGTAGGAGCTATACCCGGGGCACTTCCTTGTTTAATAGGATGGGCCGCAGGTAATAATGATTTAGCAATGGGCGGCTGGATATTATTTGCGTTTCAGTTCTTTTGGCAGTTTCCCCATTTTTGGGCAATTGCCTGGGTGGCGCATAAAGATTATTCAGCAGCAGGGTTTAAGCTACTGCCCTCTGAAAAAGGGCCCACAAAGTTTACGGCCATGCAAACAGTTCTTTATTCGTTATTGATGATTCCGGTTACGGTGGCACCTTACTATACAGGTATGTGCAGCTATGCCGATGTAAAAGGAATTATCGGATTGTCGCTGGTACTGCTTGCCAATATTTTTTTATTATATCGCTGTATTAGTTTGTATAAGAAAATGGATGTAGCTGCTGCAAGAAAAGTGATGTTTGGAAGTTATATCTATCTGCCGGTAGTAATGTTGGCCTGGTTGTTAAGCAAGGTTTAAATAAAGTAGAAAATGGTAAGTGATTTGGAAATAAATGAATTTAAAAATGCTTCTTCTTCAAATGACGGGAAGAAGAAGATGCACCCAAGCAAGTTTACCCTTTGGGTAGCCATTGGGAGTTTGTTAATGATGTTTGCCGGATTAACCAGCGCCTACATCATTAAGAGCAACAGAGAGGGATGGACGGAAGCGGAGATACCAAAAGTGTTTTGGATATCTACAGCAGTGTTGATTGTAAGCAGTGTGGTGTTGCAAATGGCATTAAGATCTTTTAAGCAAAGGAATATGAGCCAATACCGATTGCTGATGGGTATTACATTATTGTTGGGTATGGCTTTTATTTTTTTACAATGGACAGGGTTTCAGCAAATGTGGAATGAGCAGTTGATAAGATTTAAAGGTGCTGGTGCCGGTCAGTTTTTGTATGTCATCTTTGGATTACATGCATTACATGTGGTAGGAGGATTGGTGGCTTTGGTTATTATGTTTATCAAAGCATTTGCAGGTAGGGTAAAACTATACAGTGCAATACCTGTTGAATTAATGGCTACTTATTGGCACTTTGTAGATTTGGTCTGGGTGTTTGTATTTCTTGTATTTTATCTATTGTAATAAAAAAATAAACGATAATGTCATTATCATACGAAGAAGCTAAAAAAGTAGTTTTTAAAGGAATGATTATCCTCGGAGTTGTTACTCTGATGGAAGTTTGAATTGCTTTACTGGGGAATGGTCATATGATTCCAGGATTTCATCTGCATAAATGGATCATGTATCCGGCGATGATTTTATTAAGTATGTACAAAGCTTATTTTATTGTCTATGAGTTTATGCATATGCGGTATGAAAAGAGAACTCTGGCTATATCAGTGTTAGTTCCTACTATGTTGCTAATCTGGGCTATTATTGCCTTTTTACAAGAAGGAAATGATTGGAATAACAGACGCCAATATATTGAGCTTGTAAGCAGTGAAGGTTATAAGAAAGAAATGCTGGAAAAAGAAAACAAGCTTCCAGACGCCGGCACTATTAAAGTTGAAGAAGCAGGTGCCAAAGAAAATGATGCTTCCAGCCATTAATTGATTTATTTATTTTAATGAAGCTAAAGAAAGGGACCTTAGTCCTTCTGGTTTGTTTTATTCTATTTCCGCTGATATCATACATTTACCTGAAGAAGGGAATTGATATGCGTGCAAATGGCCTTAAAGAGTTGCATTTTAAGAGAGTTGCACCTGAGATGCCAGATTCTTCCTTATTCCATATTGATTCCTTAAAGGGAAGAGTTACAATAGTAATTGTTAGTGATTCGCTCAAGCAAGATGTAGTAAAGAAACTGACGGAAACAATTTATAAGCAGAATGAAAATAATCCAACTGTACGAGTGATCATTGGTGAATCTGCAATTAATGACTCTCTTGGATTACCGCATTATTTTTATTCCAGTGGATTCTTACATCTGATCAAAAGTAGTGATGTAATAAGTTATATCCGGGATATTTCTGAAATTGATTCGTTGAAATCTGCTGGAAATAAAGCAGTAAGTGCACTTATTATTGATCGAAGTGCAAGTATCAGGAAAGGGTACGATCTTAATAATATTGAGCAAATACGAATGTTGATCAGACACGCTGCTATTCTTGCACCTGAACGGGAGAAAATAGAACCAAAATTGGTGCGCCAAAAAGAGAAGTAATGAATAATGAAACTGCTGTTTTGCGACTCCATAAATGGAAACGGAAGATTTGGTTTTTGAGCTTTGCTCTGTTTATTTTGATAGCATCAATGGGCCGGATCCAAATTGATACTAATTTTGATTTCAGCTGGCTGGCTGTATTTCATTCTACAATCAATCTGATTACTTTCTTTGTATTGGTCTATGCTTACATTATGATCAGGCAAAAGAAAATTGAGAAACATAGAAAGGCAATTTATTTTGCTATCGGTTTATCGTGCACATTCCTTTTATCCTACTTGTTATATCATATGACTGTACCTGAACAAAAGTATTGTGGAACCGGAACTATCAGAATTGTATATCTGGTCATATTGTCTTCACATATTTTACTTTCAGCAGTTTTATTACCCTTTGTGATGTTCACTTTTGCCAGAGCTTATGTCGGACTATATGAAATGCATAAGAAAATGGCGAGATGGATCTTACCACTTTGGATGTATGTTGCTATCAGTGGGCCGGTAGTTTATCTGATGCTTTCTCAATGTAAGAGGTAGTAAGAAATTGAGCAATTATTAACTTCACCTTTGATTCTAAGTCAGTCTATCTGCAGATTTACTATAAAATAATTTTCAGTTTTTAAAATCAAGTAAGCTTTTCCTGATAAATACACTTTAGATTACGTCCGAGTTGATCATAATCCAGGCCATAACCGATAACAAATTTGTTTTCTATCGTGAATCCAACCATGTCAATCCGGACTTCGGTTTTTCTGCCTGCAGGCTTATCCAGAAGAGTTACTATTCGAACAGAATTAGGAGTTTCTCTTTCTAAAATTTCTATTAATGATTTTATTGTCAGGCCAGAATCAATAATGTCTTCAAGAATAACTACATCTCTGCCTGTGATGTCATGATTAAGTCCGATTAATTCAGTGACTTTACCTACAGAATGCGTGCCTTCATACGATTGTAATTTGATAAATGAGATCTCGCATTCCTGATCAAACTTCCGAATGATATCAGCTGCGAAAAACACTGAGCCATTGAGTATTGATAGGAAAATGGGAATTTTGTTTGAATATTCGATTCTAAGCCAGTTAGCTATATCATTGATTCTGATATTGATATCTGATTCATTTATATAGGCTTCAAACCATTTACCATGTATTGATACCAGATCTTTTTGTTTATTCCCATCCATATTTATCCACTAAATAAATGACACTAGCAATAGCTGCAGTCCCGAGATGCAATTCTCTTGCATTAACTTTATCAAATGTATCATTAGGTGAATGATGGTAGTCAAAATATCTTTGACTTTCCGGAAGTAAACCCATCAGGCATGTGCCCAAGCTTTGTAGATATCCGACATTAACTCCACTTACTCCTTGATAAAGAGAATAGCCCTACTGGTCCCAGTAATTTTTCCAAGAATGAATTCGATCACTGTACATTCCAGCTTTCTCCTTAGTAGCTTCCCAGGCAAATCCAGTCGGCGCATGCCCACCGGCATCTGATTCAATTGCAAGAATGTGTTTTTTATTTTCTGATTTAGCAAATTCAGCATATTTTTTTGCTCCTGCTGTACCATTTTCTTCATTTACAAATAATACTACCCGAAGTGTTCTTTGTGGTTTATATCCCAGCCTTCGTAGCACCTCGACAGATTCAATAGCATGGATACAGCCGGTGCCGTCATCATGTGCGCCCTGACCCACATCCCAACTATCCAGGTGACCGGAAGTTACAATCACTTCATCCGGGAATTTAGCACCTGTGATTTCTCCTATGACATTATAACCATTGGTCAATCCGAGATATTTGGAATTAGACTTGAGGTAAATAGTAACCGACCCTTTTGACAGCGCATCAGTTAGCTTGTCAGCAGAAAGTACACCGATGGCAAATGAAGGAATAGTTTGAGTGTAGTCTTCAAAACGAGTTGCACCCGAATGTGGTTTATTATCATGGTTAGTGGAGACACTTCTTACAAGAGCGGCTACTGCACCTTTCTTCATAGCCGCTTCTGGTCCGCGGGAACGGGCTGATACTGTATGTCCATACCCTTCAAAAGTATTGATATGTTCTGTCTCGAAGTGCTTATCAAAAAATACAATTTTTCCTTTTACCTGTGCTTCAGTCATATTCATGAGCTCCTGAAGAGATGAAACACGGAGTACTTCTGCTGAAATCCCTTTAGGTCCAGTACCATTTGTGTTGCCCAATGCAGCTATTTCAATGGGGAATGCTCCTGTATTTGACCGGACAACTTTTCCGATTTCTTTGTCACCCCTTACCCAATGTGGTACCTGGCATTGCTGAAGCCATACTTTATCAAACTTTAATGAATCCATTAATCTTTTCATATAGGTGTCGGCTCTGTCGAGATTTGAAGATCCGGAAATTCGATTTCCGATATTTAGGCATAGTACCTTTAACCAATTGTATCCCTGCCCCTGAGTGAGCTCATTTTTATAGATAGATGCAATAAATACAGAATCCCCGGAAGAATATTGGGAATAACCATTTGTTATCAAAGTACCCGCCAATAATAATATTAATAAAAACTGCTTCATAACCTAAAGGTAAAAATTTTAGAACACAGAAATAATGAAATTTTTCCTCAATTACGATCAATATAAATAGTAATAAGGTAAAGATTTGAATTCAGTGTGGTACGGGTTGCAATCTTTTTTCTAGTTGAAATATAATCTTAAAATCTTTCGTATTTGTCGCATATTTGCTGAAATATCCACGACAAGGCAATGCCGTTCGACGATTTATCTGATGCAGTTATTGTAGAGAATTACCTCAGGACTCAGGATCAGAGTTATTTTGAGGAAATGTATAGTCGCTATGCCAATAAAATATTTTATAAGTGTTATTCAATTCTAAAAGATAGTATTTTAGCCGAAGATGCAGTACAAGATATATTTATGAAAGTATTGCTGAACCTGGCAAACTATTCAGGCAGGTCATCTTTTTCAACCTGGATTTATTCAATTACTTACAATTATTGCATTGATCAGGTCAGAAGATTTAAGAAAGTGAATGCAGTGATTAGTGATCAGCAAGAAATAAACGAGATAGGGTATGAAGATGAAGACTATTTGATCAAGGAAGATAATCTGGAAGCACTAAGAAATACACTTGATGTCATTGATGAGGCGGATAAGATGATATTACTGATGAAATATCAGGATAATCTGCGACTCAAGGAAATAGCTGAAGTTTTGAGCATTTCAGAAAGCGCTGTGAAAATGCGTTTGCAAAGAGCCAAAGAAAAATTTCGTAAAATATATACCAGTGTACTACAAATATGAGCAATGCGAATGTCTTCAATGAATTAGAGAGTAATTATCAGGATGAATTGGGTAAATTACCGGAAAGTGTAAAGGAAAGTATCCAAAGTAACCTTGGGATTTTGGATTTGATAGGAAATATATTGGGTTTATTTTCAGATGCATTGATCAAATCTTTTGGCGATTTGACGGTGCAGAATGCAGACGTAGAGGATGCTGAAAGTGAATTGAATAAATAGTGGTTAAATTATATTTGTCGATATTATGAGTTTTTCATTAATAGAAAGTATTAGTGCCGGGATGATGAATTTTGTTCCTGGACTGGTTGGATCATTGGCTGTATTCATTATCGGTTGGTTATTAGCCAGATTCATTCGAAAAGTGGTTAGAATTGGATTGAAGAAATCTAAGATTGATAAATATGCAGATAAATTGCATCAGATAGAAATCGTTTCGAAATCCAATATTGAAATTATTCCCAGTAAAATAATATCCTTAGTGGTTTATTATTTTCTAATGATGATGACCCTTTTAATAGCTGCAGACATATTAAAACTGCCGGCTTTGACTAATTTACTGCAACAGATAATAAATTATATACCTAAGTTGCTAGTTGCCTTAACAATCATTGTCGTAGGTACATTAATAGCTGATAGTATAAAAAAAGCGGTTTATACTGCAGGCAAATCACTTGGTATTGCTTCGATCCGAATGATCTCATCAATTATTTTTTATTTTCTTTTTATAACAATTGTAATCAGTGCATTAGATCAGGCAGGGATTGAAACCGGCTTTCTGCAAACCAGTCTTACCACCATTATCGGAGGTGTGGTGTTAGCTTTTGGTCTGGGTTATGGGTTGGCCAGTAAGGATATATTATCAAATTTTTTGGCAGGTTATTATAACTCCGGCAAATTGAAAGTAGGAAGCACCATTCTGATAGGGGGCCAACAAGGGGTCGTGACAGATATTGATAAGACAAGTATTACTATAGCACAAGGGGAAAACAAAACAATCATTCCATTAAAAAAATTGATTGAAGAAGTAGTGACTATAATTAATGATGATTCGTCTAAAAATAAATTATAATATGAGAAAGATATTTTTACTATTGGTTTTAACCTTAAGTGTTTGTTTGTTGCATGGGCAGAATGAAAACAGACTGAAGGAGATTCGTGAACTTTCAAAATCAAAAGATACGACCAAATGGTTGTCCGGAGCTGGCATTGGTCTGGACTTCGGCCAGTTATTGCAAATAAATCCCGCAGTAGGTGCCGGGGAGAATAAGATTGGATTTGGTGGAGTGGCTAGCTTTTATGCTAATTATAAAGATGGAAAGTTAGCCTGGGATAATGTAATTGATTTATTGCTTGGAGTTCAGAAGCTAGGTGGTGGATATTCAACATTGAATCCTAATCTACGTACACCCTGGCAAAAAAGTATTGATGAATTGAGAGTGGGATCAAAAATCGGTTTTAAAGCTTCATCAAACTCAAAGTTCTTTTATTCTTTGTTATTTACATTCCAATCCCAATTGCTCAATACCTATTCAGATACTTCACTCATCAATCCGATTAAGGGAAATTATTTAAAAGA
>CAZGKN010000130.1:0-7142 GCA_964525915.1 uncultured Saprospiraceae bacterium
CCATTTGAATGTCCACTGCATCCTGTAGAATTTACAAATTTACCAGTAGCTGCATCATAATTTACATCTACAAAAGTAGCTTGACCATTTGCTTCACTGACCACTTTTCTCTGATACACTGTTTCTTCACCTACTTTCTTTGAAACAATAGACTGATCCAATGAAGCGGCTTTAGCAGCAGCATCAGAATCTTCCTTTGCCATCGCTGATTTATTGGCACAGCAAGAAGATTTCCCGGATTCTGATTTAGAGCATTGAGCATTAGCATTCATAAAGCCAACAAAGCCCAGTAACATGATTACAAAAAATAATTTCTTCATAATTAAGAGTTAAATGTTATAATTTTTTATTTCAGGGACAAATATAATGAAATCTACTTCTAAAGCCCTGTTTTTAAGCACCTTAATAAAATTTTAACCTTTTGACTTTAATTTCCATAAAAGAAAGTAACTTTAATACTTAAACAAGATTTAAGCAATGAAATGGATTCTGCCTTTAAGTTTATTACTTTTTAGTTTTTCGAATTGTAAAGTTAGCCCTGAAAAAGTGAACACTTATAGTAAGGGTATGATACGGTTTGGCTCTGGTGGTGGGTTTGCCGGGGCATATAATGAATTTGTATTATTAAATAATGGTCAACTATTTGAAATTCCGAAGAAAGATGGAAAGCCTGTTGAGATTAAGAAAGTTAGCACACAATTAACTACTCAAATTTTTAAAAGTTTTTCACTTTTTGGTTTAGATACAATGAAGTACAACAAACCAGATAATCTTTATTATTTCCTCAAATACAAAAAAGGTAAGCAGGCAAATGACATTGTATGGGGTGGTATTCCTTCAACTAATTTACAATCTGCAGCTTCAATTTATAAAATTCTCATTTTACAAACTAAAAATCCTACAAAATGAAAAAAGCGTTTTTAACATTAGTTGTATTATTCTTTTTCATAAGCATATCTTTTGCCCAATTAGGCAAAAAGGCTCCTGGTCATGCACAGGCTTATCCCATGACTGTCAATTCTGAACTTAAGAAAATATTTACTGGTGAGAGTTCGAATAGAACATTGGCAAAAGGAGAATTTAACATTAAATCTATTAGCCCCATATTGCCAACAGCAGGTCAATCAATTATTAAAGAAACTAATGGTTATGGTTTGCCGGTTTGGGTCGAAGGTGATTTGATTAAAGGAGATTTGAGTACCCGTGGTTCTGTGCAGGATATTGCATTGAGTTTCTTCCAACAAAATAGTAAGGTATTACAAATTACAGATCCCGGTAATGAATTTCGATTAGTTCAGCAAACGAGTGATGATGACGGCAAGTCGCACTTACGGTTTGATCAATATTATAAAGGTTTACCAGTTTGGGATTCCGAAGTAATGTTACATTTTAAGAATAATAAACCTTACCTTTTCAATGGAAGGTACATACCTACCCCATCGAATTTAGATATTATACCCACTATTCAGGTATCAGCAGCTCAGGATGTAGTGACGAAAGAACTAGATATGAAAAGCATTCCTCAAAGTGAACTTAACCTTATAAATGGCAAACAGATAGAAACTCAGTTATTAGTTTATACTGATATAAACAATACTAAGCCTGCGATTTTAGCCTATAAAATTGATGTACATCCGGACATTCTGAATTATTGGACCTATTTCATAGATGCCCATACTGGTGCTATAATTCATAAGATATATCAGACTTGTTCGTGGAATCACAACCAAAACACATCAGCTACTAATACTCATATACAAAGTTTTACGCCTCATACTACAATTTCATACAGGTCACCATTAGATGGACCAGCAACAGCAAGTGCAGCAGATCTCAATGGTGTGAACCGGACAGTCAATTCTTACCAGATTGGGAGTGATTATTATTTAATCAATGCTACAAAAAGTATGTACCAGGCAGGAGCCAGCAATTTGCCTGATAATCCTGTAGGTGCTATATGGACGATCAATGGTTTGAATAATTCTCCATCAAATCAAAACTTCAATCCGGCACATATCACTTCCGGTAATAATGATTGGAATTCAAATCCGACCGCAGTATCTGCGCATTACAACGCAGACGTATCCTTTGATTATTATAAGACTAAATTTAACAGAAATTCGATAGATGGTAAGGGTGGTACTATCATTTCTATTATAAATATTACTGAACCTGATGGTTCGGGCCTTGATAATGCGTTCTGGAATGGCGCTGCAATGTTTTATGGAAATGGTGCTCAGGCTTTTAAACCCCTGGCTGGCGGCCTGGATGTAGGTGGCCATGAGATGACCCATGGCGTCATTCAAGCTACTGCAAATTTAACTTATGAAAATGAATCAGGTGCCTTGAATGAATCGTTTGCTGATATCTTTGGTGTTTGTATTGACAGGGAAGATTATCAGCTAGGTGAGGATATAGTAAACCTCAATTACTTCCCTACCGGGGCGATGCGCGATATGAGTAATCCGCACAATGGGGGCAATTCAATAAATGATAACGGATGGCAACCCAATCATACAAATGAAAAATATTCAGGATCTGACGATAACGGAGGGGTTCATACTAATAGCGGAATTGTAAATTTCGCGTTTTATAAAGTATCATCTCAAATAGGCAAAGATGCGGCCGAACAAATTTATTACAACGCTCTTTCAAAATATCTGACTAAGTCTTCCCAGTTCATTGATTGCAGGAATGCTGTAATACAGGCGACAAAAGACTATTACCCAAATGATCAGTCAAAAGTCACATTGGTAGAAAATGCTTATTCAGAAGTTGGTATTGGTGCCGGCTCAGGCACTACTGAACCGGATGATTATGAAACTAATCCAGGTAAAGATATCGTAATTTATGCTAGTGCTGACCATTCATCTCTATATGTAAAGGACCTTCAGTCAACTCAGGAGACATTGATAAATAATACATTAG
Organism: uncultured Saprospiraceae bacterium; assembly: GCA_964525915.1. Classification (GTDB taxonomy): domain Bacteria; phylum Bacteroidota; class Bacteroidia; order Chitinophagales; family Saprospiraceae; genus Parvibacillus. Next base: position 2,929 of record CAZGKN010000130.1, read on the forward strand.
GTGTTCTATCAAAGCCGAGTGTAAGTGATGATGGTAAGTATGCAGTATTTGTAGGAAATGATAAGAAACTTTATATTGCAGTATTCACCTGGCCTAATCCAACACCTGAGTTTTACTATATACTCGATCCAAATGATCAAAATCAATTTCGTAATGTAGCTATTAGCAAGAAAGGCAATTTGGTTGCATGTACTTTAGATGATGAGACTCCCAAGATTTATATAATTGATCTGGCCAGTGGTAATATCAAAGACTTTGATCTGTATAATCCAACTACTGGAAATGGAGATCCATCGACAGCAGATGTCAAGTTTGCTGATGCATTGGAATTTAATCATACTGGCGATTATGTGATGTATGATTCTTATAATGAAATTGGATTTCAGGGTACAGCATACTGGGATATCGGATTCTTAAGAGCATGGGATAATCAGTCTAAAACATTTGGTGACGGTAGGATTGAGAAACTATTTAGTTCCCTGCCACCCAATACGAGTGTAGGAAATCCGGTATTCTCAAAGAACTCACCCAATATTATTGCAATGGACTATGTAGAAGATAATAAATACTATCTGGTAGGTGCGAATATCGAAAAAGGTAATACAGGGCTAATCTATCAAAACAATGATATTAATTATCCTACATTCTCTAAAGATGACAAGTATGTTATTTTCAATGCTAAGGATAATACATCCAAGGATGTGATAGGGGTACAGGAATTGCTGCCTTCTAAAATACAGGCAAGCACTACGAATGCCTTTGTCTTAATTAATGATGCAACATTTGGTAACTGGTTCGGTACCGGAAGCAGATCTTTAAATTCAGTTACATTGAGTGGAAGTAATGAGAATGTTTCGTTGAGCCCAAGTATAGTAAGTAAAAGTACTTGCATATCCTGGATTTCAAATCAGATCAATGCGGCCAATATAGATATATTCAATTCAAATGGCCAATTGATGACTCATTATAACTGGAATACTAATCCCGGATTGAATGAATACACTATCGACTGCAGTGATTTGAAATCCGGAATTTATTTTGTTAGGATTTCAAGTGAAAATACTTCTGGTACATTAAAGTTTCAGAAAATAGAAAGTAGATAAGATTTAAAACAATCCTCTTTTTTTAACTTTGATACGGTTATTAATCGTATAATAATACTATGTCAGCAATACACCATCGTAAACCTTTAAAGATTCTAATCATCAGATTCAGTAGTTTGGGGGACATAGTATTAACTACACCAGTGATCAGATGCTTAAAAGAGCAAATAAATGCTGATATTCATTTTTTGACGAAGAGCAATTATTCATCAGTGATAAAACATAATCCTTATCTATCTAAGATTTGGGAATATCATGGGAATGAGATGGAACTAAAGCAGCAATTAGCTGATGAGCACTTTGATTATATAGTCGATCTGCATAAGAGTTTGCGAAGTCACTACTGGTGCTTGTATCTCGGGCGTAAGCGTCTTACCTATAGTAAATCATCACTTGATAAGATATTGTTGATAAAGTTTGGGATAAACAGAGTAAAACCAATCCATATATCAATGCGATACTTGAAAGCTGTTGAGCCACTGGGCGTATTGTATGATGGGAAAGGTTTGGATTTTTATTTCCCGCCTGAGATGGACTATGACATTCCATTACCTGCATCTTTTACTGCGATTTGTATTGGTGGGACACATTTTACAAAGCGATTTCCAGTCGATAAATGGAAAGAAGTTATTCCATTGATTCCAGGCCCGGTAATTTTATTAGGAGGCAAAGGCGACATAGATGCTTCTAATGAAATTGAGACCATTGATCCAAACAGAATCCTTAATTTTTGCGGGCAAACCAGTATAATGAGTTCTGCATTTATTATAAAAAAATCAAAACATGTGATCAGTAATGATACCGGTATGATGCACATTGCAGCTGCATTAGGGAAACCATTAATTTCCATTTGGGGTGGAACTATTCCGGAGTTTGGTTTCTGGCCTCTCTATCCGGATGGTATTAATTTAAATACAACTATTGAGGTATTAGGCTTGAATTGCAGACCTTGTTCAAAATTTGGTAGGGCTGATTGCCCAAAGAAACATTTTAATTGTATGAATACAATTTCTTCTGAAAGTATAGTTGATGCCTTATCGTAGTTAATGTTTTTTAAACAGTGCTATACACCAGCCATTCTCAATCAGGTGTTTTACAATGGTTAAATTAAATTTATTCGCTTCACTTTCTATCTTTGATAATTCATCATAAAAGAAACCGGAAAAAACAATCTGTCCTTCTGGCTTAAGATTTTTACAAAGTTCCGGCATGGCATCTACTATTACATTACGAGTTACATTTGCCAAAATGATATCATAATCAAGATTTGGAATAGTTGCCTTATCTCCAAGAATTGCTTCGATATTGTTACAATGATTTAAATCACTATTCTCTCTAATGCTTTCGTAAGCAGGCATTTCGATATCAATCGCTTTGATAAACTTAGCCATTTTCTTACTCGCATAGATAGCCAGAATGCCCGTTCCACTGCCGAAATCAAGAATATCCTTGCCCGATAGATTCAACTCTGCCATTATCTTTAACATCCCGGAGGTGGTACCATGATGACCAGTACCGAAAGCCATCTTAGGTGTAATACAAATCATAACTTCTTCCTGAGGTACATCGCTATGAAACTCAGCGTAAATCGTACATATACCCGGTATGTGTACAGGGTTGAATTGTGTTTCCCAGGCTTCATTCCAATTTACATGGGGCATTTCCTTATATGCAAAAGTAACCGGGAAATCCATTGAAACATAGCCTAGTTCATTAAGCACATCCTTTGTCAGTAGTTGTGTGCGGATATAGGCTTTTATGGAATAATCCTGTGTATCAAAACTATCAAAAGGTAAGTCATAGATTAGTGCAAGAATCTCATCACCTGTCAGTGATTCAGAATATAAAGTTACTTCAGTCCAGGACTCATTCATAAGTGGTCCGTAAATGGTAAGCCTTTAAAGTATTTTTCATGAGGCCAAGAATAGTCATCAGTCCTACTCCCCCAGGTACAGGAGTTATCATAGAGGCTTTACTACTTACCGAAGCAAAGTCCACATCACCTGTCAACCTATAGCCCTTCTTTTTACTTCTATCCTCTATTTGATTTATACCAACATCGATTACCACAGTTCCATTCCTTACCATATCGCCAGTGACAAAATCAGGTATTCCGATGGCTGCTACTATTATTTCAGCTCTCTGAAGTTCACTGGTTAAATCTTTAGTTCTGCTATGCAGTAGTGTAACAGTTGAGTTCTGGTATTTACCCTTTCTACTCATCAAAATAGCCATTGGTGTTCCTACTATATCACTTCTGCCAAGAATAGCACATCTTTTACCCTGTGTATCAACTTCAAGCTCTTCTAATAATAACATAATACCATAGGGAGTAGCAGGTAAAAAGCCTTCCAACCCAAGTACCATTCTACCAACATTCATAGGGTGAAATCCATCGACGTCTTTGTCCGGCGAGATCAACTGAAGTAATTCTTGTCCATCCAGATGTGCAGGTAATGGTAATTGTAAAATGAATCCATCTACTGACGGATCTTCATTTAATTGTAAAATTAATTGTTCTAATTCGAAGTAACTTGTATCCTCACGAAGATGATGGACGGTAGAGAGAAAACCTACTTCATCGCATGTTTTCACTTTATTGCCCACATAGGCTTTACTCGCAGGATTATCGCCGACCATAATCGCACTCAGATGAGGCACTCTCCTATCTTCTTTTATCAAGCTTGCTACCTCAGCTTTTATTTGATCTTTTAATCTCTGGGAGATTTCTTTTACATTGATTACAGACATATAAATTGTATATTTTATCTCTAATTGTAATTGTATAATACCTTTGCAGTAAAGGTAATAAATTATTAGTATGGATAAAAGCTTTCAGTCTGTAGCTGCTATTCGTTTTTCGGACTGCGACCCATTAGGTCATTTGAACAACCAAAGGTATATGGACTATTTTCTTAATGCCAGAGAGGATCAGTTGAAAAAATATCTCAATTTTGACATCTATGAATACGCCAAGCTAACCGGCAATATTTGGGTAATGTTTCAAAATCAAATCACGTTTATAAAACCAGTATATTATAACAAGGATGTTTTAATCACCAGCAGTATGTTTCGAGTAACTGACAAAAGCATCCATGTAGAAATGCAGAT
>CAZGKN010000131.1:0-7120 GCA_964525915.1 uncultured Saprospiraceae bacterium
ACTATCGAAGCTTTGAGTTTTAAGTTTAATCCAGAATACTGGAATTATGCTAAACTGATCTCTGGTACTTTACGTCATGGTATGCCTATCGTATCCGTCGTAGAGCTGATCAATACACTGCACCTTGGTGAAAATATTAATACCTGGAAGAATGGTGTATCCAGAGCGCTGAAGCGCTATATTCCGGACGGAACACTTTCACATAAAGTAAAGTGTAGCAATTGTGAGTCCTCTAATCTTCAGTATCAGGAAGGATGCCTGACTTGCCTGGATTGTGGAAACTCCAAGTGTGGCTAAGATTTACCAGCCTTTAGTTTTACTGGCACTTAAGTAGAATATGTACCGTCAGGGTATGAAATATCAGAATTGGCTATTAGTTCATTTACTAATAGCCAATTGTCTATCTTTGCACTCTTATTTGCATAAACTATGTTGAATACTATAGAAGAAGCGATATCAGATATCCGTGAGGGAAAGTTAGTCATTGTCGTGGATGATGAAGATCGGGAAAATGAAGGTGATTTTATTTGTGCTGCAGAAAAGATTACACCCGAAACGATCAATTTCATGGCGACAGTAGCCCGTGGTTTGATTTGCACACCGATCAGGGAAAGACGGGCACAGGAGCTGGACATACAGATGATGGTTAATCGAAACACAGCCATGCATGAGACTGCATTCACTGTCTCTATCGATCTGGTAGGAAATGGGTGTTCAACAGGTATTAGTGCGTATGACAGAGCAACAGGTATAAAAGCACTGACAAATCCGGATATTCGTCGGGAGGATTTTGCCAGACCAGGGCATATTTTTCCTTTGATAGCAAAGAATGGAGGAGTCCTGCGGCGGATGGGGCACACCGAGGCAGCTGTAGATCTGGCTACACTGGCGGGTTTATACCCGGCCGGTGTACTGGTAGAAATATTGAATGCAGATGGCACAATGGCTCGTTTACCTCAATTGATGGAGATCGCCGATAAATACCAGTGTAAGATTATTACGATCAATGATCTGGTTGCTTACCGCCTGAAGAACGAGAATTTAATCCAGCGACAATATCAAAGTAAGATCAATACTGAATTTGGTGAAGTGGAAGTGTTTCTGTTTAGCCAGATTTCAAATGATGACAAGCATCTGGCATTGAAAATTGGAGACTGGGATGAACAAGATATCGTGCCGGTGCGTGTATTTAGCCACGATAAAAGTCATGAACTCATAGAGTTGATCCTGCATAAAGGCAGTTCCAGATTTGTGCGATCAATCGAATTGATGAAAACCAAAGGTAAAGGACTGGTTTTATTTATGCGACAACATGATAAAATGGCAAATCTTGAGCAGTCATTAGATAATCTGAGTAATCCAACTGCAGATTCTGTTGCTACAGAACAACGTGATCTGGGTATAGGTGCACAAATAATGAAAGACCTGGGAATTCATAAAATCAATTTATTGTCAGCATCAAACAAGAGAAAAGTTGGATTGGAAGGTTACGGACTTGAAATAGTTGAAAATACATATTTCGAGTAAATCATATATCTTTGTAGCTTCAATCCATTTTCCTAAGTAACAGTTTTTGTGAATTGCTAAATTCAGGTTCGATGCGTTTTTATTGGTTGATCTTTATCGTATTTTTTTGTAGTCATTTTACTTTACAGGCTCAAAAAGTAGAAGATGTGATTCTGCAGTTAGCCGGAGATCCGGCGATGAAGCACGGGATAATGGGTTTTGCATTGATAGACCAGAATACAGGGCTTGTAAAAGCTACTTATCAACCCAATGCATCACTTATACCGGCATCTTCACTTAAAGTATTAACCTGTGCTTATGGATTGGAAATACTTGGGCAGGATTTTAAATTTAAAACTGAACTTCAATATACAGGTCAGATTGATAAATACGGCACTCTGCATGGAGATGTAATATTAAAAGGTTACGGTGATCCTACACTGGGTTCTGTCATGACAGATGGTGCTGATGACTTGAATAATGTACTGAATCAATTCGTGAATGCAATTAAGAAAAAAGGCATTAAGCGGATTCAGGGACGAATCATTGGAGATGCTACCTATTTGTCTGCTGAAGGTATCTATGATAGTTGGGCATATTATGATCTGGGGAATTATTATGCAGCTGGTGTATATGGTCTGAATATTAATGATAATCTGTATTCTGTAAATTATCGCCAGAGTAAGGAAGGGTCAATGCCGCAAATTAGTACAACCAATCCGGAAATTATCGGAATTAAGTTTAAAAGCGAAGTGGTTTCGACCGGGTTGAATGATAACGCCTACATTTATGGAGGACCACATCAGTATCATCTGACTGTAAGAGGGAGTATTCCACCTGGTAATGGAAATTTTAGAATTAAAGGTGCTATGCCGGAACCGCCACTGCAAGCTGCAAAATTATTGAGTACAGCCTTAATTAAGAGTGGAATAAAAGTTTCGCTTTCACCAATTTCATCATTGCGGGATAAAATGCCTGATGGTAAGAGAACTATTATTTTGACACATTATTCTCAGGATCTGGCAACTATCATTAAAGCTACCTTGCTGCATAGCCTGAATCTGAATACAGAAGGGATTCTGAGACAATGCGGTGTCGTTCTTTCAAAAGAAAATACAATTGCTGTGGCAGTGAAAGCTTATACTGATTTTGCTGAGAAATTGGCAGGCGAAGGTAGCGGCTTTTTTATCCGGGATGGGTCTGGATTATCTACTGCTAATGCTGTACCTGCGCTGGGATTTAGTAAATTAATGGTTCATTTTATCAAAAATGAAGCCATAAGTAATATTATACTGAGTGCCTTGCCTGTGATGGGGGTAAGTGGAACACTAAAATCATACCTGGAAAATAGTCCTGCCACAGGTAAAATTACTGCGAAGACGGGTTCTATGGATCGCGTGAGGAGTTTCTCCGGTAGAATAATCGGTAAGTCAGGTCAGACTTATGTTTTTACACTGATTCTGAATAATTATGAATGTACCTCTATGGAAATTAAAAGTAAGATTGAGACGTTTTTTACTCAGTTGTACTTAAGTTTATAATATATTTCGAAACAGTTAGTATCTAATTTTAATTGAATGAGTTTTAGCCCGATCAGTGAGCCAGAGAAATCTGCAAATCCTAAAGTGGGAATGCCACCCGGATCTCTGATATATACCGGTGAGAAAACGGAGCAGAAATCCCAAATTAGTTACTTTTCAGTTAGTGATACAGGAATTAATACAGGTAATGCCGATATCGATAAACTTCAGGACATCAAGTATGGTAACGTTTTTACCTGGATTGAAGTCAAGGGGCTGAATGATATTTCGTTTATAGAGAAAATCGGTGCTCAGTATGGAATTCATAAGATGTGGCTGGAGGATTTATTGAATGTAAATCAATTGGCCAGTTTTGATGAATTGGACACAAATAATTTTCTGAGTATTCCTTTTCTAAAATTTAACCGGCAGAGCTTGAAATTTGAGAAAGAGCAAGTTTCTCTATTTTTTAATGAAAAAGTCATTATAAGTTTCCAGGAATCTGGTGGAGATAATTTTAAATCTGTTGCAGATAGACTTCAGGCAAATCCGGGTAAGTATGCAAAGCGAAAACCGACTTATCTGGCTTATGCTATTTTAGACTTAATCGTAGATAGCTATCTGGACATTATCCAGATTTTGGAGTCCAAGATAGATAAATATGAGTATCAGATAGAGACTAATCCAAATCTAATATTAAAGAAACGTATTTATCATTTTCGCAGAGATTGTATTCTCTTTATACGGCATGTGAATCCAATTCAAGATGTAGTACATAAATTGAAGTCATCTCAGTCGCTCATTGGCAATACTGAGATAAAGGTATATCTGACCGATTTATATAATCATGCGAAGCAGGTGATACATTCTGCTGATACACTGAAAGATATGCTATATAACCTAACGGAATTGTTTCATGAAGAAATCAATTATCGTACCAATGTGGTTATTAAGATTCTTACCGTAATCACAACTATTTTCAATCCATTGACATTCCTCGTTGGGGTCTATGGTATGAATTTTCAGAATATGCCGGAATTAAAAACCCGCTATGGGTATTATTTTGTCTGGCTGGCATTAATTACGATTGCTGTCGGTACATTTTTGACATTCAAAAAAAGAAAATGGATCTGATTTATACTGCTATTTTTTTTGAACAACAGGATAAGAAATGACTTGTCGAAGTAAATGAAAATATAGATGTTACAGGCGCTTTGAGTGGAATTATCAAGAATTAAATTCTATTTTAGTTGTCTGAATTGCAAAAAAATATGGTTTCACATTGTAAAGCTATTGAGTTATTAAAGCAAAAGAATTAAAGGATAAATTGGCCCGTAGTGCGAAAGCAGCAGGTGCGAAAGTGGTTTATGCCGTGTTTCTACTTTATTATGCTTATCGTAAGAAAGAAGTTCCTAAATGGGCAAAAGTGAGTATATTGGGAAGTATCGCTTATTTTCTATCTCCCATCGACTTGATACCGGATCTGACACCGCTGTTGGGATATTCTGACGATCTGGGTGTCTTGATTGCCAGTTTGATAGCGGTCAGTGTTTACATCGATAATGAAGTAAAGACAAAGGCAAAAGAAAGAATGAAAAAATGGTTTTCTGATTCAGAAATTGAGTCTTCTTCTACCTGGGTTGACCGGGATATAAAATCTAAAATGTCATGAGACGAAATATTATTATTGGAAGTATTGCATTACTGAGTGTGATTTTTATTGGTGCTGGTAAGCTGGTTCCGGCTGGTTTCTTACCTCAAATGATCATGGCTCCTGATTTAAAGGATCAGTATTCATTTGCAGGTGAAAAAGTCCCCATGAATAACAGAGATGTCCTCGACAGACTCGACAGGGAATTGGTTTTGAATTCTTATTTGCATGGCACTACTATTTTGAATCTTAAATATGCAGCACGGTATTTTCCGATGATTGAGGAGATTCTTAAGAAAAATAATATACCTGACGATTTTAAATATCTTGTACCAGTGGAAAGCAATTTTAGAAATGCTGTATCTCCTGCTGGTGCCAAGGGTCCCTGGCAGTTTATGACAGGTACAGCACGTGATCTGGGTCTGGAAGTAAATGAGGATGTGGATGAACGGTACGATATGGAAAAATCAACAATTGCTGCATGCAGGCACATCCAGAATTTGTATGACCGATTGGGGAACTGGACACTTGCCGCAGCAGCTTACAATGGAGGAGGAGCCAGGATTAAACGTGAGTTGGAAGCACAGAAAGTGAATAACTTTTATGATTTATATCTCAATTCTGAGACTTCGCGCTATGTGTTCAGAATTCTCGCAATGAAAGAAATAATGGCTCATCCGGAGAAGTTTGGATATGATCTCTCAGCCGCGTCGCTCTATGCGCCAATTGATAATGTAAAGCAAATGAAAGTTGATACTACAATTTCTGATATAGCCACCTGGGCTATCACCAACGGAACTACCTATCAGATGGTCCGTTATCTGAATCCCTGGATCATTGACAGACAACTACCAGTCAAGTCCGGCAATACATACACCGTCCTGATACCTGAAAATCAGTAAGTATATTGTTGAAGGCTTGCAGTTTCGATATTTCATAGGTTGAATATCTAAATATTAGAAAATAATTCATATAAAATATCTACCTTCGCGACCTGAATTAAAGATAAGAGTTTATGTCATATTTATTTACTTCTGAGTCAGTATCAGAAGGTCACCCGGATAAAGTTGCAGATCAGATATCAGATGCACTTGTTGATTATTTCCTGGCTTATGATAAGACGAGTAAAGTTGCTTGTGAGACATTGGTTACTACCGGACAGGTCGTGCTGGCGGGTGAGGTAAAGTCAGATGCCTATCTTGATGTACAGGAAATCGCTCGTGAAGTGATACAGCGTATTGGCTATACCAAGAGTGAGTATATGTTTGAAGCCAAATCCTGTGGTATCCTTTCAGCGATTCATGAGCAATCACCGGATATCAATCAGGGTGTAGAGCGGGCCAATCCGGAAGATCAGGGTGCAGGCGATCAGGGCATGATGTTTGGATATGCCAGCAATGAGACTTCTAATTATATGCCGCTGGCTTTGGATTTATCGCACCTGTTACTCAAAGAATTGGCAAAATTAAGACGTGAAAATAAAGAGATTACCTATCTGAGACCGGATGCCAAGTCACAGGTAACTATCGAATATAGTGATGACAATAAACCACAGCGAATAGATACAATTGTGTTATCTACTCAGCATGATGCATTTGATGAAGACAACCAGATCATACTGGATACTATACGCAAAGACATCATTAATATACTCATACCTCGAGTAAAGAATCAGTTACCGGCGAGCATCCAGGCTTTATTTACTGATGATATCCAGTATCATATCAATCCTACAGGGCGCTTTGAAATTGGTGGACCACATGGTGATACCGGCCTTACCGGTCGAAAGATTATAGTGGATACTTATGGTGGAAAAGGGGCTCACGGCGGTGGTGCATTTTCTGGTAAAGATCCTTCTAAAGTGGACAGATCTGCAGCGTATGCCACCCGCCATATCGCAAAGAATATGGTTGCTGCGGGATTGTGTGATGAGGTTTTGGTTCAGGTTTCTTATGCGATTGGAGTTGCAGAGCCATGTGGATTGTATGTCAACACTTATGGCACAGCAAAGGTAGCAATGAGTGATGGTGAGATCGCTGAAAAAATCGGTGAGATTTTTGATATGCGACCTTATGCGATAGAGAAAAGACTACAATTAAGAAGTCCGATATACAGTGAGGCTGCTGCCTATGGTCACATGGGACGCGAATCAAGAAGCATTACTAAGGTTTTCAATAAAGGGAAAAAAGATGAGAAATCCATTGATGTCGAATTGTTTACCTGGGAGAAGCTTGATTATGTTTCGGCAATCCGTGAGAAGTTTGGCCTGAAATAGGTTTTCAACTTATTTATAAATAGTGAGCTCAACCCACGCTATGCGGGTAAGACATGCCAGTGAAATAAAATTCTTTCTGAGTATCGACAATGATGAACCGGGAGACGTGTATTTGTCAGGTACTTTTAATGAGTGGAATCCCAATGATCCAGACTACAGAATGATTAA
>CAZGKN010000132.1:0-344 GCA_964525915.1 uncultured Saprospiraceae bacterium
GATAATTGATGAGGCGGATACTGTAAATAATAGGGAAATGCTAAAGCAGCTCAAGAAACTAAAATCGGATTCATCTGCAGATGCAATGAAGCAAAAAAGGGAAATACTAAAGAAGTCAATTGATCTGTCACAGAGTCTGAATACTACCTGGGTGCGACAAATGATTGATACTCAATCTCAATTTGCAGAGAAGATGACTTTGTTTTGGCACGGACATTTTGCTTGTCGTGACCGAAGTTCATTTCATCTGCAGCAACTGAACAATATCCATAGATCATTGGGCCTGGGTAACTTTCGGGATCTATTGATGGCTGTGTCCAAAAGCCCTGCAATGCTGATTTTTC
>CAZGKN010000132.1:354-7113 GCA_964525915.1 uncultured Saprospiraceae bacterium
AACATCCAAATGAGAATTTCGCCCGTGAATTGATGGAGCTGTTTACTATGGGTAGAGGTAATTACACCGAGCAGGATGTCAAGGAAGCTGCCCGTGCATTTACAGGATGGTCATTTAATTTTCAGACGAGTGAGTTTGTGTTTAAAAAGAGCCAGCATGATACAGGTATCAAAACATTTCTGGGACAAAAAGGCAATTTTACCGGTGACGAAATCATCAGTATTATTCTGGAAAAGAAAGTCACAGCTCAATTTATTAGCCAAAAACTGTATAAATATTTTGTGAATTATACACCCAATCCCGAAAATGTAAATGAATTGGCAGAAACACTGTATGATAGTAATTATGATATTGCCCGGACGATGCAAAAGATGTTTAACTCATCTTGGTTTTATGATGACAGCAATAAAGGAAACAGGGTGAAGTCTCCTGTCGAGTATATCGTAAGCCTCAATCGGATGTTTGATCTGCATTATAATGATATCGGGGCGCTGCTGTTGATGCAACGCTCAATGGGTCAACTCTTGTTTTTCCCTCCCAATGTAAGCGGATGGCCAGGCGACAGAAACTGGATCGATAGTAATACACTGCTTACCCGGCTACAACTTGCATCAACTCTGATTGATGGTGGGCAGATTGAACTAAGCGGTGCGGCAGATCCTGAGGAAGAAGCGGAAATCGCAATAAATGATAAATATATTAATCGGATGAAACACCGTCTGAGCGCCACTATAGATTGGGATAAGTTTATAGCCGGATTACCACAGTCCTATACAATGGAAGACCTTATAAGTCTATTATTACCTGCCGGACTGACACCTGAAAAGTACCGGTATTTACTGCCATTGACGACTGAAAATGTCAGAGATCTTATCGTTCAGATTGTTTCTTTGCCCGAATATCAACTTTGTTAATCCTCTAAATTAGTTAGCACAATGAAAAGAAGAGAATTTCTTCGTCAGTCTTCCCTCGCATCCGGTGTGTTTTTGGTGCCTTCTTTTTTAAAGTCGATAGAGACACTACCCTTGGGTACATTAGGTTATAAGTCACTGGTGATAGTTCAATTATCCGGTGGAAATGATGGATTGAATACCATAGTGCCATATAAGGATGATATTTATTACCGGTCCCGGCCTACATTGGCTATCGGTGCTGATAAGGTGCTGCGGCTAACAGACTATCAGGGTTTCAATCCGGCATTAGCCTCATTGCGTGAGATCTATGATCAGGGTTGGATGACAATCATCAATGATGTCGGATACCCGAATCCCAACCGCTCTCACTTCCGCTCTACAGATATCTGGCATACAGCCAGCGGTTCTGATCAGTATCTGAATACAGGCTGGATAGGACGCTATCTGGATTCTGATTGTCCGGATTGCAAGAATGCCTATAATGCAATCGAGGTCGGTGAGGCCTTGTCACTGGCTATGAAGGGTGAACACAAAAAGGGAATAGCGGTGAATAACCCTGATGTGCTCTATAGTGATACACGGCAACCTTTTTTCAGAGAATTGGCAAAGGATACACAGCCTTCCCTGCTGAGTGAAGATAATCTCGGATATCTGTATAAGACATTGATAGAAACAACTTCTGCGGCATCCTATATTTATAAGACAAGCAAGCTCTATAGAAATACATTTGAATATCCGCAATCTGCATTTGCGGCTCAATTGAAACAAATTGCTACTTTTATTCATAGCGGCTTGAAATCAAGGGTTTATTATGTCTCACTTAGTGGCTTCGATACCCACGTTCGCCAGACCGGTAGACAAGAGCGGCTTCTGGAAGTATATGCTGATGGGATAGCTGCCTTTCTCAGAGATTTGAAGAGTGGTGATCGCCTGGATGATACGCTAGTGATGACATTTTCTGAATTTGGTCGTCGTGTCGCCCAAAATGCCAGTGATGGTACTGATCACGGCACTGCAAATAATGTTCATTTATTTGGTGGCGGCCTCAGAAAACCGGGTGTGTTTAATGATCCATCTAATCTTACTGATTTAGATGAAGGTGATCTTAAGTTTAAAATAGATTTTCGAAATATTTATGCTTCTGCACTGAGTGAATGGTTGGGTGTGGATAATAGTGGCATATTGAATGCTGAGTTTACCGGTTTAGGTATTGTAAAAGTATAGTAGCCTGATAATAGGTGTGGGAATGTATCGTGTCAATCACTTGATGCTAAAAAATATTAAATATGAAATATCCTGATTTCGCCGGATTTGGGGCAGTAAATTATCTCTGTTATTATATCAGCATTTATTGTTATTATATGTTCAATATAGATCAATTTCAGATTGTTTTATTGATCAATTTTAATTCTCTTTTATCCTTTTTGGTGTAAATAAGTTCATTGAAGTATTACTAATTTGCATTAAAATTAGTCCATAATAATTTATTACATTTACCTCCACATCAATGTAATAAGAACTGATTATGATATCTACACTTAGACTCGCTATACTACTTGTAATTCTTGGCATCAGGCTCAATGGCTATGCACAGGTTGATTTTACTCATTCCAATCTGCCGATAATTCTAATCAATACAAATGGTCAGGAGATACAGGATGAGCCAAAGATCACAGCTGATATGAAGGTTATTTATAATGGGGTAGGGCAGGAGAATTATCTGACCGATACTGTTTTTCACTATAATGGTAAGATTGGTATCGAATTGAGAGGATCATCATCGCAGATGTTTCCAAAGAAGCCTTATGGCTTCGAGACAAGAAAAGAGGATGGCGATGAACTCGATGTGAAATTGCTCGACATGCCCAAAGAAAGTGACTGGACACTCAATGCTACCTACAATGACAAAACATTAATGCGGGATGGGCTTACCTATATTCTTGCCGGATCATTCATGGATTATGCGCCGAGGGTGCGGTATGCCGAATTAATGGTCAATGGTGAGTATCAGGGTATTTATCTGGTCGTCGAAAAAATAAAGCGCGATAAAAACAGGGTAAATATCCCCAAAATCAGCCCAGCTGACTCTACAGGTGATGCCATTACCGGAGGCTATATACTCAAGATAGACAAATTTACAGGGTCTAATAGTGGCGAAGGCTGGAATTCACCTTATCCACCTTATCCCGGTGCCTGGCAAAGTACTTTCTTTCAGTATGAATATCCAAAAGCAGAAGATATCACCACCGCACAAAAAAACTATATCAAAGGACATATAACTCAGATAGAAGATATTCTGAACAGTGATACATATCAGGATACAGCCACAGGATATCGGAAGTATATTGATACCAAAAGCCTGATTGATTTCATCATAGTCAATGAACTCAGTAAGAATCCGGATGCATACCGCTTGAGCACGTTTTTCTACAAAGAGCGGGATAGTGATGGCGGAAAGATCAAGTTTGGTCCTGTATGGGATTTCAATCTGGGGCTAGGCAATGTGGACTATTGTACCAATGGTGATCCAAATGGACTGGTCATCGATGAATTTAATAAAGTCTGCCCGGATGATGGATGGGTAATTCATTTTTGGTGGCAACGATTCCTGCAGGACAGTTCATTTTATCATGATCTGAAACTGCGATGGCATGATTTGCGACAGGCACAATTGTCCGATTCGAAGATTTTTGGTCTGGTGGATTCATTAGCTACCTTAGTTGATCAGGCAAAAGACCGGAATTTTGAACAATGGCCGGTGCTGGGTCAATATGTCTGGCCGAATTATTACGTAGGAAATACCTATGGTGAAGAGATAAATTTCCTGCAAGGTTGGTTGACACAGCGATTAGCATATCTGGACAGCGTATGGAGGATAGAGACGACCAGTAAATTTAATCAGCCTTTTGTAAGAGATAATGATTTATTGATCTTCCCCAATCCCGTAAAAGATAGGGCTACAATAGATCTCCGGGGATTGATTCCTGCTGCGACATTGCAAGTATCTGATCTAAAGGGTAATCTGTTGCAAATTCCGGTGATCAATGCAGGAGAAGGTAAGTTTGATCTCGACTTCAGTGGTTATCCAACAGGAGTTTATTTCATTCGTGCAATCGTACAGGATAAGGTAAAGATCTGCCGTGTAGTGAAACTTTAAACTACTTTTTCTATACTTTTAATAATGCCAACGAACGAAGGCTTCCATCGCTTCGTATTCAGCCAGACCGAGTTGATTATACATCTGTGCGGTTGCCCGGTTTCTGTCTTCGGCCCGCTGCCAGAACTCACGACTGTCAGAGCCCTGGAATACGACTCCATCTTTCTGTGACTGATGTTTGAATATACCGAATCGCTTCTTCAATACCTGATCCGGACTCATGGGTACAGCCATCTCGATCGCATCGATATCCCATTCAGCCCAGGCACCTTTGTATAGCCAGAGCCAACAATCTTTCATATAGTCATTATTCTTGATCAGTGCGAGTGCAGCAAAAATAGCATCCAGACAAACCTTATGTGTACCATGTGGGTCAGCCAGATCTCCTGCAGCGAATATCTGATGTGGCTTGATGTCTGATATCAGATCAGCTATGATCCGGATATCTTCAGGACCTATGGGATTTTTCTTTACTGTGCCTGTCTCATAAAACGGGAGATTCAGAAAATGAACATTGGCATCAGGTACGCCTACATACCTGCATGTATTCCGGGCTTCTCCTTTACGGATGAGCCCTTTGACAAAACGTACTTCTTCGGTATCTTTTTCACCACTTTTTTTAATTTTCAGGAAAGCTTCAGCATCTTTGAATATTTGATCAGCTGCCGGCGAATCTATCGAAAATTCACTATTGAAATCGCGTACAAATGCAATGAATCGGAGTGCTTCATCATCTGCTACTGAAATATTGCCGCTGGTCTGATAAGCGACATAAACATCATGTCCCTGATCGACCAGGCGCTGAAAAGTGCCACCCATGGAGATGATGTCATCATCCGGATGAGGGCTGAATATAAGTGACCTTTTACGGGCAGGAATCGCTCTCTCAGGTCGGTATGTATCATCAGCTTCAGATTTGCCGCCGGGCCATCCGGAAATAGTTCGCTGTAATTGGTTGAATACTTCTATATTGATATCATAAGCGCCTCCATAGAGCGCCAGTAAACTGCTCAGGCCATTGATATTGTAGTCCTTGTTTGTCAGCTTAAGGATCGCTTTATTCTGGCTTAAAGCCAGGTGTGTGACTGCTTTTTTGATCATTTTAGTGTCCCAGATCACATCTTCGATAAGCCAGGGTGTTTTCCGGCGGGTCAGCAATGCAGCGGCTGCTTCATCGGTCACAAATGAAGTATTGCGATGGTTTTGCAGATAAGTAGCGGGTACGAACTGTGATACCGGACCTTCGACTGCATGATGAATGATGTCAGCTTTTTTCTCACCCCATGCCAGTAACACTATTCTACGGGCACTTAATATAGTTTGAACACCCATTGTTATTGCTTTACGCGGGACATTGGCCAGTCCCATGAAGTCCGGTCCCGCATCTGCCCGTGTAACTCTGTCTAATGTAATCAATCTCGTGACTGAACCAACTTGCGAACCAGGTTCATTAAATCCGATATGTCCATTCCGACCAATTCCCAATAATTGAAAGTCTATTCCACCCAATTGGTGTATCAGTTCATCGTACTGTTCACAATGTTGCTTGACCTCATCCAGACTGACTTCTCCGTCGGGTATGTGACAATTTTCCGGAAGTATATCGATGTGGTCAAACAGGTTTTCCTGCATGAAATACTTGTATCCCTGATAGGATGTGGCCGCCATCGGGTAATATTCATCCAAATTGAAGGTGATGACGTTTTTAAAACTTAATCCTTCTTCCCGGTGAAGCCGTATCAGCTCTTCGTATAATTTCTTTGGTGAATTACCTGTTGCCAGACCTATTACGGCCATTTTACCGAGCCTTTGTTTGGTCCGAATGATTTCAGCCATTTCTTTAGCTACCGCTTTACAGGCTTGATCTGCATCGGCAAATATCGAAACCGGAATTCGCTCAAAGGTGGTAAATTGTTCAGGAATCTGTATGTCAAGCATTTGTAATCAATATCAGCGGTTTTCAATGTTTTGTCCAGTAAAACCCGATTTCTGACAGAAAAGGGTTCATACGCGAAGATAAAATTTTCAACCTGAGTTTTTGAACATTTACCGGCTCAAATTGCAGCAGTCTTTTGTAACCTATAGTAGTGCCATTGCAGATATTTTCCCACTGATTACCATTCCAGTAATCCAGTGCAAATTCCTCCACGCGCTGACCCTTACTAATATCTTCCTGTAGCAGTAATAAATTAGTATTTACAGGTGCCGGCAGGTCTATCTCTATTGTTACAGTAGTATCATTGTCCGGCAATGTCAGGTGTGAATCACTGTCACCATCCAGCAAGTATTCCGGATGTTCACCATCCAGCACAGTGATTGTAGCATTCTCCGCCAGGTTTTTGTGAAATATTGAATCTATCTTTTGATGCCATTCAATAAGTGATATACTATCTGCTTTGCTTATTCTTCCTTGTTTATTTGGTGGAATATTGAGCAATAAAACACCATTCCTGCCTACAGAATTAAAATAAATATCCATTAATTTTTCGGGAGTTTTTACTTTGTCATCTTCCGTAGAATGATAAAACCATCCCGGTCGGATCGACACATCGGTTTCTGCCGGATACCAGACTAATGCTTTCGCCTGACTGATCTGTGCTCTGCTTCCCAGTACATCACCCCGCATATCACCTGTAGGTTTGAAAGTAACATTTGTCTGTGACACAGAAGCAGTTAATTCTGGGTTCA
>CAZGKN010000133.1:0-7064 GCA_964525915.1 uncultured Saprospiraceae bacterium
GAAGAAAGAAATTAAAGGAAGAAGGTAACTGGGATGAACTGGATAAATTGCCCAGAAACTCAAACCCTATCCGTCTTCACAACCGTTGTCAACTGACCGGACGACCAAAGGGTTATATGAGAGATTTTGGTATCTGCCGTGTCATGTTTAGAAAAATGGCTCTGGATGGAAAGATACCTGGTATCACTAAATCAGCCTGGTAATAAAAAGTTTTTAGATAATAGATAATATAAATAGCGCAACATGGCATTGAATGACCCTATAGCAGATTACCTGACCCGCATCCGAAATGCACAAATGGCAGGCCATCGTACAGTAGATATCCCTGCTTCAAATCTGAAGAAGAAGATTACAGAGATACTGTATGAGAATGGGTACATCTATAAATATACATTTCAAGGTGATACACCGAAAGAACATGTGATAAAGATCGCTTTGAAATATGAGGCTGATACGAAGAAGCCGGTAATACGGAAGTTGATTCGTGTGAGCAAACCGGGCTTACGCCAATTCAAGAAAGTAGATGAACTCCCGAGAGTTATCAATGGTCTTGGGATAGCAATTATCTCTACCTCTCATGGTCTGTTAACTGACAAGGAGGCACGAGCACAGAATGTCGGTGGCGAGGTATTGTGTTACATTTATTAATTTATTCAGATAAAGAAAAGTAAGAATATATGTCAAGGATAGGAAATGCACCAATAGCTCTGCCGAAAGGTGTTGACATAGATATAGATAAGGCAAACCATTTGACAGTTAAGGGCCCAAAAGGCACACTGAAAAGAAATATAGATCCGGATCTGAAAGTGTTAGTTGAGGATGGAAATCTTTCTGTTTCACGACCTACTGATCAAAAAAGACACAGATCAGTACATGGTCTTACCAGAGCCTTGATTCAGGGAATGGTTGAAGGTGTTTCTCAAGGATTTACCAAGCAAATGGAACTGGTAGGTGTAGGATACAGAGCATCCAATCAGGGCCAGATGCTGGAACTCGCAGTTGGTTATTCACACCCAATCGTTTTTGTCATTCCGGAAGAAATTAAATTGGAGACAAAGACTGAGAAAGGGGTACCACCTACGATTATTTTAAATGGTATCGATAAGCAGTTGATCGGTCAGATCGCAGCTAAAATCCGTTCATTTAAGAAGCCTGAACCTTACAAAGGAAAAGGTATTCGATTTACAGGTGAAGTAGTAAGAAGAAAAGCAGGTAAAGCTGCAGCTAAAAAATAATAAATAGCTAATCAGTCGCTAGCATGAAAAAGACAAAAGAAGAAAGTAGAAAGAGAATCCACTTACGTATCAAAAAGAAAGTAAGAGGTGCAGCTGATAGACCCAGACTGAGTGTGTTCAGAAGTAATAAAGGTATCTATGCACAGTTGATAGATGATAATACAGGTAATGTGTTAGCCGCTTCATCATCTAAATCCTTAAGCGCAGATGCTAAGATTACCAAAACTGAGCAGGCAAAGCAAGTGGGTATGGCGATTGCTGAAAAAGCAAAATCCAAGAGTATAGAAACGGTAGTCTTCGACAGAAGCGGTTATCTGTATCATGGACGAGTAAAAGCATTGGCTGAAGGGGCCAGAGAAGGTGGCCTTAATTTTTAATCGATTATACGTAGAGAATGTCACAACAAACAAAAGCAAAGATTTCTTCCGCAGAGAGAGAATTAAAAGATAAACTGGTAAAAGTTAATCGTGTAGCCAAAGTTACAAAAGGTGGACGTACGTTTAGCTTTGCTGCCATAGTCGTAGTGGGCGACGGACAAGGTGTCGTCGGTCAGGGACTGGGCAAAGCCAGAGAGGTTTCAGACGCGATCGCCAAAGCTATTGATGATGCTAAGAAAAATCTGGTTCATGTACCAGTATATAATGGTACGATTCCTCACGAACAAGCCGGTAAATATGGCGCAGGTCGTGTGCTGATAAAGCCAGCTGCAGATGGTACCGGTGTGATAGCCGGTGGTGCTATGCGTGCCGTTCTTGAAATGGCAGGTGTACACAACATTATCGCAAAGTCTATGGGCTCATCTAACCCACACAACGTAGTAAAAGCTACAATCGATGCATTGATGAAACTACGCGATCCCCATACCGTATCCAAACAGCGCAATAAGTCGCTGGATGAAGTTTTCAAAGGAGTAAATTAATATCCAGGCAATGGCGAAGATTAAAATAAAGCAAATAAAAAGCGCAATCGACAGACCAAAGCGTCAGAAACTGACACTGGAAGCGCTCGGAATTAGAAAAATGAATGGCAGTGCAGTCCATGACGATAATCCAGTTATACGTGGTATGATCGATAAGGTAAAGCATTTGCTGGAAATCGAAGAAGTTAAGTAAAAACATATTTAGTAGAATGGAACTGAATAATTTACGTCCTGCAAAAGGAGCCGTCAAGTCAAGAAAAAGAATAGCCAGAGGTCAGGGTAGTGGACGTGGTGGCACTTCTACAAAAGGTCACAAGGGTGATAAATCCCGCTCAGGCCACAAGAATAAACGACATTTCGAAGGTGGTCAGATGCCACTTCAGATGCGCTTACCTAAGATTGGCTTTAAGAGTATCAACAGAATTGATTATGTAGCATTGAATCTGAGCGCTCTGGAAGAGATTGCTGAGAAGCATGGCTTGAGTGAAATCACTTTGGAATTCTTGTTATCCAAACGATATGTGAAGAAGTCTGAAAAGTATAAGATACTCGGCAATGGAGAACTGACAAAAAAGTTGACCGTGCAGGCGCATGGAGCATCTAAAAAAGCAATTGAAAAGATCGAAGCACTTGGTGGCGCAGTCACCACACTGTAAGTAAGGAATTAGCATAGGAGGATAAAAGATAATAAATGAAAAAATTAATTGATACTCTTAAGAATATCTGGGCGATTAAAGATTTACGGGATAGGATATTATATACCTTAGCTTTATTATTTGTATTTCGTCTGGGATCTTATATCATATTACCAGGTGTTATCTCCTCTGTCCTTCACAATGTAGCAGCAAACAGAAGCCCGAATGACTTATTGGGTTTGATTAATACATTTACCGGTGGTGCTTTCAACCAGGCAGCGATTTTCGCTTTAGGGATCATGCCTTATATCACTGCATCGATTATTATTCAGATTCTGGGTTTTGCCGTTCCATATTTCCAGCGATTACAAACTAAGGAAGGTGAATCGGGCAGAAAGAAACTGAATCAGATTACCCGTATGCTTACTATTGCGATTACATTAGTACAGAGCGGCGCATATCTGACTTATCTGAAAGGTGTAGGAGCGATTTCTCCAAATGTTCCTATTGGTATTTTCTGGATTTCAAATATTTTGATACTCACCACAGGTACTATATTTACCATGTGGTTAGGTGAGAAAATCACAGATAAAGGAATTGGAAATGGTGTATCGATCATCATCATGATTGGTATCTTGTCCAGATTACCAAATGCACTGATCTTTGAATTCAATTCACAACTGAGTTCAAACGGCCTGATTATGTTTATCCTCGAACTAGCTGTACTGTTCGTAGTAATCATGTTCACTGTACTGATCGTTCAGGGAGTCAGAAAAATTCCACTGTCCTATCCTAAAAAAGCAATTGGTGGCGGTAGTATGGCCGCCGGTAATAGAGAATATATACCTGTAAAAGTCAATGCTGCCGGTGTAATGCCGATTATCTTTGCGCAAGCATTGATGTTTCTTCCAGCTATTGCGGTTCAGTTTGCAGCAGGCGATGAATCCGCTGCCGGATCATTTATCCGATCTATGAATGATCATTTTTCCTTGCCTTATAATATCATTTACTTTTTACTGATAATCGTATTTACTTATGTTTATACAGCATTATTGGTTAATCCACAGCAATATGCTGAATGGCTCAAGCGATCAAATGCGTTTATCCCGGGTGTGAAACCAGGGAAAGACACTGAAAATTATATTGATGCGATTACTTCAAAGATAACACTGCCCGGTTCAGTGATTCTGGGTATCATTGCGATACTTCCGGCGATTATAGTCAACTTCGGTGTGAATCATGCTTTCGCGTTATTCTTTGGTGGTACATCATTGCTTATCGATGTTGCTGTAGTTCTCGACTTGTTAGCTCAGATTGAGAGTTATTTGTTGATGCGTAAGTACGATGGTCTGGTTAGTAGTGGTAGGATTCAGGGAAGATCTTCCGGAGGTATTCAGATTGGCTACTAATGGATAAGGGTAGACATAGTGTTGTTTTCCCACATTTTTACTACAAATGAATTTATTTAGGGACAGGATAACACAAAAGAGCGCTGAGGAAGTTGAGAAAATCAGAGTAAGCGCAATATTGGTCTCGAAAACACTCGCATTGATGGGTGAAATGCTCAGACCCGGGATTACAGGACTCGAGTTGGACATTGCAGCAGAGAAGTTTATCCGCAGTCATGGTGCTTCACCGGCTTTCAAGGGATACAGAGGATTCCGGCATTCACTTTGCATTTCAATCAATGATCAGGTAGTACATGGCATTCCCAATGATAAGCCAATCCTACCGGGTGATATTGTCTCAGTCGATTGTGGCGTGGAGAAGCAGGGATATTTCGGAGATTCTGCTTACACATTTATCATAGGTGAAGTGCCCCCTGAGTATGCACAGTTGGTTAAGGTTACTTATGAATCTTTATATAAAGGAATAGCATTTGCAAAGGCAAATAACAGAATAGGAGATATTTCTTTCGCAGTACAGGAACATACTGAAAGGAAGTACAATTACGGAGTGGTTAAGGATCTGGTCGGTCATGGAATAGGTAAAAATCTGCATGAACCACCGGATGTTCCGAATTATGGAAAGCGGGGCAATGGCCTGCGGCTGAAAGAAAATTGGGTAATTGCCATAGAACCGATGATTAATCTGGGAACCCGCGAAGTGGTTACAGCAAGGGACAATTGGACAATACAAACCAGAGATGGTAAGCCTTCAGCCCACTTTGAACATACGGTAAGAATAGGTACGGACGGAGCTGAAATACTGTCAGATAATACATTTATCGAAGATGCAATTAAAAATAATGCCGAAATAGCGAAAATATCGATAAATATTTAGATATTTGCACTCCGAAAAAAATATGGCAAAACAAGGCATTATAAAGCAAGATGGAGTAATAGAAGAAGCGTTGTCCAATGCGATGTTTCGGGTGCGACTCGAAAATAATCATCAGATTCTCGCTACTATTTCCGGGAAAATGCGGATGCACTACATCAAAATATTGCCGGGTGATAAGGTTTCAGTAGAAATGTCACCCTATGATTTGACAAGAGGAAGAATAATTTATCGCTATAGATAGTAAATAAAGCGGAGTAATCCGGACAAAATGCGCAGAATATGAAAGTGAGAGCATCAATAAAGAAAAGATCAGCGGATTGTAAGATAGTCCGCCGAAACGGGAAACTGTATGTGATCAACAAAAAGAATCCCAAATTTAAACAACGACAAGGTTAATAGACAAATAATCAATTTATGGCACGTATTGCTGGTGTAGATCTTCCGAGAAATAAAAGAGGTGTAATAGGCCTCACTTATATTTATGGTATAGGCAGGACAAGCGCTTCTAAGATATTGGCATCCGCCGGTATTAGTGAAGATGTTAAAGTGTCCGAGTGGAATGATGACAATATCCGGGAGATCTCTAAGATAATCACTGATGATTTTAAGGTCGAAGGTCAATTGAGAGCTGAAGTGCAACTCAATATCAAGCGACTGATGGATATCGCTTCATACAGAGGTCTGAGACATCGTAAAGGTCTGCCTGTAAGAGGTCAGAAAACAAAAACGAATGCCCGTACCCGTAAAGGAAGAAGGAAGACGGTTGCAAACAAGAAAAAAGTAACGAAATAATTGAATTAGCAGAGCATAGTTATGGCAAAAGCGCAAAAGAGAGTTAAGAAACGTAAGGTTAAAGTTGATTCCGAAGGATTGGTTTACATCCAGGCAAGTTTCAATAACCTGATTATCAGCCTCACAAACAGACAAGGGGATGTTATCTCCTGGTCATCTGCCGGTAAAGCAGGTTTCAGAGGTTCGAAGAAGAATACACCCTATGCTGCACAGGTAGCAGCGGAAGACGCCGGTAAGGTAGCATACGACGCAGGATTGAGATCTGTCGAAGTGTATGTGAAAGGCCCGGGTGCAGGACGCGAATCTGCTATTCGTGCTATCGATAATACAGGTATCAAGGTATCAAAGATCTATGACGTGACGCCTATACCTCACAATGGATGCAGACCACCTAAAAAGCGAAGAGTATAATATAACTGATTCATCTTTATTTACTATAATTAATTATGGCAAGATATACAGGACCAGCTACCAAGAAAGCCAGATCATTCGGTGAGGCAATCTATGGACCGGACAAAAATTTTGATAAGAGAAAGTATCCTCCCGGACAACACGGGCCTTCTAAACGTAGAAAACAGAAGTCCGACTACGCTGTTCAGCTAATGGAGAAGCAAAAAGCTAAATATACCTACGGCGTATTGGAACGTCAGTTCCGAAATACTTTTGATAAAGCTGCCCGCAAGAGTGGTGTGACAGGTACTATCCTGCTTCAATATCTTGAAGCCAGACTGGACAATGTAGTGTACCGTATGGGTATAGCTACCACCCGTCGTCAGGCGCGCCAGTTGATCGGCCACAGGCATATCGTAGTGAATGGTGTAGTTACAAATATACCTTCATTCTCTGTCAAGCCCGGTGATGTCATAGAAGTACGCGGTAAGTCCAGAGGTCTGGATGTCATCGAGAGCAATGTGAAATCAAAACACGATATGCGTAGATACGCATGGATCGAATTTAACCCGGATAGGATGGAAGGTAAGTTCCTCGATTATCCGACAAGAGAAGCTATACCGGAAAATATCAACGAACAGTTGATTGTGGAACTTTACTCTAAGTAAACAGGACGATAGTTCCAGCGATTTTATCTCTTTTTCTGAATAACATTAATTAATATTTGCATGAGCATACTAAACTTTCAAAAACCTGATAAAATTCTTCTGCAGAAAGCAACTGATTTTGAAGGCACTTTCGAATTCAAAC
>CAZGKN010000134.1:0-6982 GCA_964525915.1 uncultured Saprospiraceae bacterium
GTGTTTCCAACTGTGGTTCATCCTGCGCATTCTGGTTCTTCACCTGTACCAGGATGATCTCTGAATCCTGACAACCTGCTTTGCTACTAACGATACAGACATATAATCCGGAGTTTACCAGCGTAAACTTATAAATTACCGGGTTTTGTTGTGTGGAATAAAAACCGTTAGGTCCGCTCCACTGATAGGATTCCCCCCCACTTGCTGTCAGATATAATGTGCCACCATAGGGAACCGGATTTGGCGTAGCATTTACTATTGCTGTAACACTCTGAACGTCAATATACGTTGATGCTCTGGAAACACAGCCAAACTCATTGGAAACTGTGACAGTATATATTCCAGTCAGGTAAGAAGGCATATTGTAAATAATTGGGTTTTGAATCGTACTATGAAAACCAAGCGGCCCGGTCCAGTCATACTTTATTCCGCCACTCGCAAATAAATAAGCGGCATCTCCCTCACACACTTCAGGTGTGGTCGTCCAGGCATTGACCGACGGTAATGGATGTACCTGCACATTGACTGAGTAACTTGCAGTACATCCTCCAAATAAATTGGTGATGACTACTGTATAAATTCCACTATGTGATGAGTTCAGGTTCGCCCGCAATGGGTTTTGCAAGGTAGAACTAAAGCCAGCAGGGCCTGTCCACTGATAGGTTCCTCCACCTGTCGCAAATAAGAAAAGTGTACTACCTTCACAAGTAGATTTTTCGTCATACCAGGCTCTGCCAATTGGTGTTGCATTTACTTTCAGTGTACTTATCTTAACCGCAGTACAGCCATTGGCTCCGGTAACAGTAACTGAATAATTTCCGGATTGAAATAATTTTACATTATTCAAAACCGGATTCTGTTGTGTGGAATAAAAACCATTGGGACCACTCCATTTATAACTTGCGCCGCCTGTTGCATTCAGTTGTACGTTATCACCAGTACAGGCCGGATTAGGAGAAATAGAAATAGTAAGAACAGGTAAAGCATTGACGGAAACGGATACACTGGCTACTGAGCTACAGCCCTGACTACTCGTCACAGTCACCATATAAGTGCCCGCCTTGTCCAGCGTCATGTGTCTTCCAAATGATGCACCTTCATAAGTAAATCCACCCGGGCCAGTCCAATGATAAGTAACTCCACCTGAAGCAGTGAACCACATCAGTTCATTCTCACAGACAGGATTAGGGCTGGCAGTAGCTGTGGCAATGGGCAGAGGGTTTACAATTACAGTGGCTGTATCCGGCACTCCGCTACATCCGTTTGCTATTGGGGTAATGATAAAGGTCACAGTAACCGGAGTATTTCCTGAATTTGTCAAAGTGCCACTGATATTCCCACTACCAGACATAGCTATCCCGGTTATTTGAGGCATATCCCGTGTCCACTGCCAGGTAGTGCCACTGACGCTACCATTAATTATTATGGGTGTGATAAGTGAACCTGAGCATGTCTCCTGGTTAGCCGGTGATGCAATTGCATCCGGTGTCGGCGAAATTTCTACAATGAGTGTATCTATATAATTCAGTGTACATTCATCAAAAGAAGCAACAAGAATCATCGTATCACCATCTGTCATTGATGAAGATTGATACTGTGTGGAAGATCCACTCTGTACCCCATCTCCATTGAGTATCCAGAAGAAGTAGGGATTAGTGCCTTCCTGGAAATTCGCAGTGATTGTGACCATGGATCCGGCACAAGCGGGTGCAGGATTCTGGGACAAACTCAGTTCGGGATCAAATGCCTGAGCTTGTGTTTCAAAAGCACCCAGGTCAACTATCTCATTATTATAGATTCTGGGCTCACCTTTCAAATCTTCAGAAACTTGAACGATATAGGAATTATTCCCTTTGTCCACACCCGGCGAACAAGCTTCCAATCGCAGCCCGTCATCATCAGTACCCGGTACATCATCCGGTCCGTCAGGGTCACTGCTATCAACGAAAACAGGATTGGTATCACCATCAATATTTCCTCCGGATGTATCATGAAGTTCTTGTACCAGGCTATAGGTTATCATAGGGTTACCCCCTGCATTATAGATACCTGATGAATTCCCATAGATGATCGTATTTTGGATTATGGGTGTAGATGAGGAGTTTCGAATCGCCCCGCCATAGGCTGCTGAATTTCCATAAAATGTACAATTTGTGAATTTAGCATTTGATGAACTATTATATACACCTCCTGCATAAGTCACCGCTACATTTCCCAGAAATAGACAATTTTTCATCACAGCAGCAGAAGACACATTAGCAATTGCAGCACCATAACTACTTGCAGTATTTTGCGAAAAAACACAATTAATTATATCCGGAATTGATGTTGAATTGTTATTAATCGCACCCCCGGTATTTGACAAATTCCCGTTAAAGTTACATCGGTTAATTTCCGGAGAAGATGTGCTATTATAGATGCCACCACCTGCGAAATTCCCTTTATTTTCAGTAAAAAAACAAGAATCGATCATTGGTGCAGAAAGGTAATTATACATACCACCTCCATAGGTGTTTGCCTGATTCCCGGTAAAAGTACAGTGCTTAATAAGTGGTGCAGCATCATTGTTATACATAGCCCCACCATTAGTCAGTACACTGTCAGCAGTAAATGAACATGCAGTAATTGTCGGATTTGATGAGTAATTGTATATCCCGGCACCATACTTTGCATTATTATCCGAAAAACTACAATCCACGACATTGGGCACTGATTCTGAAAAATTAAAAATCCCTGCGCCTGATGTCGCGCTATTTTCTGAAAATGTACAAGATAAAATATCCGGATCTGAATCATCATTAAATATCCCGCCACCTTCAGACTCTGCATTATTTACTCTGAAACTACAATTATTGATCAAAGGATCAGAAACAAGATTATACATACCAGCCCCTTCAAATGCCGTATTTCCTATAAATTCACAATTAGTAAGCTCCGGAAATGATGAAGAATTAAACATGCCACCACCAGAATCCCCGTTATTGGATTCAAATCGGTTATTGGACAGGCGTGGTGAAGCATGGCTATTATACATTCCACCACCTGAAGAAGCATCGCCATTCCGGATGATAAAGCCATCCAACACTGCTGCTATAGTCAGTCCGTTATTAATATTGGCGATAACTCTGTTTCCATTTCCTTGCAGATAAGTTTCATTTAGCAGCCAATTGCGCTGATTAAAATCGTTCTCAGTACCAGTAAACCCACCAAAGATCTTTACTCCTTCTTTCATTGAGAATGATTGTCCACTATTGGGTTGATAAATACCGGCAGCTACCCAGATTGTATCACCAGCAACCGCGTAATTGATGACCTGTGCAAAGTTACTCCCGGCTGTAGCCCATGAAGTATAAGGCACAGCGCCCGGATTGCCCGCTTTTACATATCGGATAGTCGCAGATGCATAAGGATTATTGAAAAGCAGCCAAAAGAAGCAAATTAAAAAAAAATTAGTTTTATGCAAATCGACTCTCACAACAACTCTAGTTAAGGCCAATCTGTTTAATAAAATATTCCTTATATTTTTAAGCATTATTTATTTAAATATTCGTGTATTATTCCAAAATAAACCCTTTGGCAAGCATACTCATCATATACCAACATTACGCAATAAAAGTATAAAAATAACCTGACGAAAGTGGAATATTAACTAAAGCAGAATGGAAAAATAAAAAACCCTTAATCAGCCAACTCATTTTTCAACAAACCACAAACTACCCTTTTCCTCCGGGCCTCCATTATAATTAAAACAAATTTCAGTGTCCTGCGGAATATCTTTCACAGCCTGAATAAACAGTTGATTTGCCTCGAAGTCCATGATGTACTCAGCATTGGCATGTGCGGAATGATTGTACAATGATCCATATCCCAGCGCGATAGCTGCCCTTTGATGACTCCAAAGGAAATAATAATCATGCAGCACTGTACGGTGTATTATTTCTACTTGATTGTGGGGGATAATAATCACTGGACAAACTTCAATGATCTCTGATTTCAAAATCGGTCTGGCACAGAAAATCCCTTTTCCTTTTCCATTGACTTCCCTGATATACAACTCATCGATATGAATCATCCCGCAATACTGATTTTACAAGCACAGAACAAAATTATAGTATTGTTCAATTAATTCGCAATAATAAAAAAGGGTTTTAACCACGAGATTAAAACCCTTTCATTTACGCAATATCAGATACACTTTTCGGAATTAGATTTGACCAATCGCCATCCTCTAACCACTGCATCCCTGAAGGGAAACAGAGTCCGACAAATGGTCAAATTATAATCATTCCGGTATATCTTACTTCTGAATTATAATCTTTCGAATTATACTTTTATTTCCTAAGGTTATTTTAAAAATAAATGTTCCATTCTGCAATCTGCTTGTATCAAAGCGTTTTGAGACCGGTGATGAATCCTGTGGTAGCGTTAATTTACGTCCGAAAATATCCCACACATCTACCTTCATCTGTGCCATGACCTCTTCATTAGCTTCGATCAAAACAACATCTCTGGCCGGATTGGGGAAAATCGCAAATGCCTGAGAATCTGCCTTTCCATTTGCGCTTGTTTTACTTTTTACTACTATCTCAGCACCTACCAGAGTACAGCCGTTTTTATCAATCATAGTCAGTTCATAAGTGTCTGGCAATAAGCTATCAATATCTTCTTCATGACTGATGATTACATCATCCTTCTTCCATGTAAAGGTATAAGGAGCTGTTCCGCCTTCAGGAGTAATATCAATAGAGCCATCAGCGATATCCGGTCCGGAAGAATTGCGGACGGTGTCAATGCTCAAATCCAGCCGTGCCGGCTCGGCAATTAACACGGTCAAGGTATCCTTACAGCCGGAACCATCCGTAACAATAGCTGTATATGCACCGGCAGCCAAGCCTGTAATCGTCACTGTAGTATCACCTGTACTCCACAATATGTTGTAAGGTGCATGTATATTACTGGTATCAACAGATGCCGTTCCATCATGGAAACCATTGCAAGAAATATTCTTTTTAGTACCCTGAACTACCAAGCCTTCAGTAATAGTAACAATAAATGAACAGGTAGATACATTACCATTATTATCTGTAGCCTCATAGGTTACAGTCGTATTACCAATCGGGAATAAAGATCCTTTGGGTAATCCTGCTGTTTGTTGTAACTTATTAATACCACAATTATCGCTGGCTAAAACATCCGGCCATACTACCGGACCCTGACAGAGTCCCTGATGAATATCATCCGGGCATATCATGGTCGGTTTGCTATTATCTTTTACAATAAATCCAAAGCTACTTGTCTTTGAATTACCACTCTGATCAGTCGCAGTACCATTCCGATTTACTTCAGCATTTACATTAGTGCAATTTAAGATCGGGTCAGTAAATACTACATCTGCCAAACCACAATCATCACTAAAGAAGAGTGAAGGATCAAGCGTGTTCAAATCAAATGTACCATTCGGGCCTAATTCAATCACTATCGGTGTATAATTTGAATTAGCTACCGGTGGTTGATTATCAACTACATCTATTTCAACAGTAGAAATATTGGTACATCCGTTTGCATCAGTCACCGTAACTGTATAGTCTCCAGCTCCCAGTCCGCTGATCGTCTGTGAAGTCGCACCAGTGTTCCATAGATAGGTATAATCCGGTTTACCGCCGCTTACATTTGCGGTAGCACTGCCAGTATTCTGGTTACAATTACTGGATTGCGAACTAATAGACAGTGTCAATACATCCGGCTCTGCGATCGTAGTGGATTTCACTATACTACAATCATCATCCTGTATCGTCACAGTGTAAGTTCCGGGCGCCAGGCTTGAAATAGTCTGGGTAGTCCCTCCATTGCTCCAGGTATAAGTAACTGTTCCATTCTGATGGTCCGGAGTAGCAGTAGCTGAGCCATCATTGAATCCGAAACAATGCACATCAGATTTACTGATCTGTGCTGAAAGATTGCATCCGGGCTCATGAATCTCAAACTCCTGTTCCAGACTACATCCATTAAAATCAGTCACAGTCACAAAATAAGTACCAGCAGTAAGGCTATCGATGGTCTTTGTTGATTTACCATTAGACCAGGTATAAGTATAACCCGGTGTACCACCGGAGACATTGGCTGTTGCCTTACCATCATGACCACCATGTTGGCTTACATCAGTAGTCTCGAGATCCAATACCAACAATGAAGGTTCATCTACTGTATAGGATTCAGCCAGTGAGCATCCATTGCCATCAGTAATTGTAAGGCCGTATGTTCCAGAAGGAAGATCATCCAGATCGCTTCCATTACTGCCATCACTCCACAGATATTCTATAAATCCGACTCCACCTTCTGCCGTAGTATGAATATAGCCATCTGAAAATCCAAAGCAGGATACATCCTTGATCTCTTTATTAATCTGAAGTTTCGGTGGTTGTGTGATAGTAAAGCTGGTCGAAACCTGACATCCATTCGCATCGGTTATCGTAACCAGATAAACACCTGCGCTCAGATTACCATTATAGTTAGACGTATTACCATTGCTCCAGATATACGTATAACCTGGTGTGCCACCGGTAACTGCGATCGAAGCATAACCATCATTTCCACCATTACAGGCTACATCACCTTGTGATTTACTGTAATTAATCTGTGTTGGCTGAGTCACTGTAAATGAAGTAGAATCCGAACAGGATTGGCTATCGGTTATAGTCAGCGTATATGTACCCGGGCCTAAGCCAGTAATAGTCTGGCCAGTCATTCCGTTGCTCCAGTCATATGTGTATGGAGCTACACCTTCCGTAGGTTGATCTGCAACTATTTTACCGTTGTTAGCTCCAAAGCAGGTAACATTGGTCACTGTTCCTGTCATTGTAAAGTCCGGACAAGTATTCGGACAAGGTGCCAAACAGGAAGCATTCTGTACCTTTGATCTGATCTTATCACCGGGTTGAGGGCCAAAGCCGTTATTGAAATTGATACCATAACTGGTCAGGTT
>CAZGKN010000135.1:0-6882 GCA_964525915.1 uncultured Saprospiraceae bacterium
CCGGCGAAAAGAGTGGGGTTGTGTATGAAGGAGAAAAGCGATTTGATCTGGTTGTACGACTCGATGGTGAAAAAAGAAAGAAACTTGAAGATGTGCAGCAGTTATTAATTTCCACAGCACAAGGCACTCAAGTTCCTTTGAACACTGTGGCTAATATAGAAATTATTGACGGACCCAATCAAATACAAAGAGAGAATTCACAACGAAGAATTATAGTTGGTTTTAATGTAAGGGGTAGAGACATCCAGACAACAGTACATGAATTACAGCAAAAAGTCGAAAAGGAAATTAAATTGCCCACCGGATATTATATTACTTATGGCGGGGCTTTTGAAAACCTGGTAGCAGCAAAGGAGCGATTATATTTTGCTGTTCCGTTAGCATTAGCGCTGATTTTCATTTTACTTTATTTTGCTTTCGGATCATTAAAACAAGGCTTACTTATTTACAGTTCAATTCCACTTTCTGCTATAGGGGGAATCTTTGCTTTATCAATCCGTGGTATTTCATTCAGCGTAAGTGCTGGCGTAGGCTTTATTGCACTGTTTGGTGTCGCTGTGCTGAATGGAATTGTATTGGTAGCTGAGTTTAACCGATTGGAGAAAGAAGGCTACACAGATTTAAAACGAATAGTATTAATGGGGACCAAAACCCGTCTGAGGCCAGTGTTAATGACGGCCCTGGTAGCTTCACTTGGATTTTTACCTATGGCTCTTAGCCAAGGTGAAGGTGCAGAGGTTCAGCGGCCTTTGGCGACTGTTGTAATCGGAGGACTATTGATAGCAACTTTCCTGACACTTTTCGTATTACCAATTTTATATTTGATGACACACCGGGGTAAACTTGTCAATAAGAAAGTATTTATACTATTAATTTTTATACCTCTCTTTTCTTCTCAAGTACTAAATGCACAGCAACCAATTAATTTAAAACAAGCATTAGATATTGCACTGGCCAATAACCTTTCTATGAAAAGTGAGCGCCTGAAAAGTTTGTATCAGCAAAGGCTTCTTAAATCAGGTACTAATATCCCGGGTACTAATATTACAGGTGAATATGGTCAGATAAATAGTTATTATGCGGATGCTCAGCTTGGCTTATCGCAGAATATCAATTTTCCTGTAGTATATAAAAGGCAAAAAAATTTGTTGAATGAGGAATGGAAAAGTAGTGTTCTGCATATAAATTTGCAAAAGGCACAACTAAAGAGAGATGTGTCGAAAGTTTATTTTGCGTTGATTTATCTGCAGAATAAAAGAGAGTTATTGCAGAAATCCGATACACTAATTAGTACACTGCTGGATAAAGTTACCTTGCGGTTTAATAAAGGCGAAATAAACATTCTGGAAAAATCGGCTGCCATGAATCAGCGGAACCAAATTGAAGTGCAACTTATACAGTTAGATCAGGATATTGAAATATTACAAGTACAATTTCAACTTTTACTTAATACAGAGACCATTTTTAGGCCTGCAAAAAATAGTGTTCCAGAAAGTATTGTTTTCGAAGCTGACAGTAGCATATTGTTTGTGCATCCCGAAATCCAATACTGGGAACAGCAAAGGCAAATTGCAGCATCAACTACAAGATTAGAACAGGCGAGACTATTACCTGATTTGACCCTCGGTTACAATTTAATGAGCATGCGGGGAATGGGTGCAGATGATAAAGTTTACAATAGCACACTTCGATTTCACTCCGCTCAAATTACTTTCAATATTCCAATTTTCAGGAGTAGTCAAAAAGCCAGAATCGATGCTTCAAAGGTGAAAGAGAACATAATCGCAAATGAATACGAACAGGAGTTGCAAGCTTTTAAAAGCAAATATCATATATCCTTTATTCAATATCAGAAATGTAATGAAATGGTTCGATACTACGAAACAGTCATATTGAACAATGCAGAAATTATTACCGCAACTGCAAATATTCAACTATTGAATGGTGATATAAATTATCTGGAATGGGTGCTTCTGGTCAATCAGGCGATTTCCATTCAAAGCGAATACATAGAGGCATTAAACAGTAGAAATAATGCATACATCGAATTAAATTTTTATACCAACAAATAATTTTATAATAGAATGAAATATAAGATATTAATAATAAATATAACAATATTGCTATTTTCTTGTGGGAATAGTAATCAGGATACCTCAGGACAAAAAGTAGATAGTATCGGAGAAAATTATGTGCGTCTTACGAATGAACAGTATAGAAATGCCGGTATCGATACAGGAAAATTGAGTATGCGAAATATATCGTCTGTTTTGAAGTTAAATGGAAAAATTGATGTTCCGCCCCAAAGCATGATATCTATTAGTGTTCCTCTTGGTGGGTATCTGAAGTCAACAAGATTATTAAATGGAATGCACATAAATAAAGGTGAAGTTTTGGCAGTATTGGAGGATATTCAATATATACAACTTCAACAAGATTATTTGTCTGCAAAAACTCAGTTTACATTGACAGAAAAGGAATACAGTCGCCAAAAAGAACTAAATCGGGGTAGAGCTTCCAGTGATAAAGAGCTTGAATTATCAAGAGCGAATTATCAATCACAATTAGTTTTGATTAAATCAATTGAAGAGAAATTGAAGCTTATTGGTTTAAATCCGTCAAATGTGAATATAAATAGCATTTCAAATCGTATTAATATTACTTCGCCTATCACAGGTTATGTGTCTGCTGTAAATGTAAATATTGGAAAATACATAGGCCCGGATGAAGTGATGTTCGAGCTCGTCAATCCTACTGATATACATTTGATGCTGACTGTTTTTGAAAAAGATATTAATAAACTTTCAATTGGCCAAATGCTTTACGCTTATACTAATAACAATCCAGACAAGAAATATACATGTAAGATTATTTTAATCGGTAAAATTATCTCTAATAAAAATGCAGCTGAAGTTCATTGCCACTTTGAACAATTTGACAAATCGCTTTTGCCAGGAATGTTTATGAATGCAGATGTCGAATTAAAAGCATACAAATCATCGGTATTGCCGGAAGATGCAGTTGTTAGATTTGAAAATAAACATTATGTATTTATTGTTAGTAAAAAGAACATATTTGAAATGCGGGAAGTAAAGATAGGAGATACAGAAAATGGGTATACTGCAATCACCGATTCAGAGCAATTGGAGAATGAGACTATTGCCGTAAAAGGAGCTTATACATTATTAATGGCACTTAAGAACAAAAGTGAAGAATGATATGTGAAACAATTTTATTTCTAATTAAGTAAAAACTAGTAAAATTAGTATTCCCATCAAAATATTCATCAATGCAAAAAATAGAACCATTAATGTTTATATATTCTCATATAGGAGCAATGTTTATTAGATTACGTAATTAAAAAAAAGAAAACAGAGAGATAGCCTTAAATATTATTTATTAATTTTATCAAAATATTGAAACATGAAAAACAAATTCATTAAGAGAGCTGGAATAGTCATTTTATTGCTCTTCGTTATTATTCAATTTTTCGGAACGAATAAAAATCATAACCCTGTTGCGTCAGAAAATGCAATTGGGAAACATTACAATACACCTGCAGGTGTGATGGAAATATTAAAAACGAGTTGTAATGACTGTCATTCAAACAATACTAATTACCCTTGGTACAGTAATGTACAGCCTGTTAAGTGGTGGCTGGGCCATCATATAGACGAAGGGAAAGGTGAATTAAATTTTGACGAATTTTATCAGTATTCAGTGAAGGACAAACTCCATAAATTGGATGAGATTGAGAAAGTTATTAAAAAAGATAAAATGCCATTGAGCTCCTATTTAATCATACATAGAGAAGCTAAATTATCAGCTACGGATAAAAGTGAAATTTTACAATGGGTGAATGACCTGAGGAATCAGATTGTCACAGCACAATAGTTTAAAATTTTCGGAATATTTAATTGAAATGGGTATCCCGTGTTGCAGCCTTGAAGCACTTGAAGTATTCGAAGGGCTCTTTGCAGACTGAGCATACCATCAGCGCTTTACAGGCTGTACTGCCAAACGCACTTTTCACTGAAGTTGCTGTGCTGCCGCAATTCGGGCAAGGGATATGTGACGATTCACTGAGCAGTTTGTCAATGTTTTCACCATCTATGGGAGGGGAGATCCCATAATCCATCATTTTCTGTCGGGCTGCAGCACTGATTCTGTCAGTAGTCCATGCCGGAGTGTTCAGTTGTCGTATGGTAAAGTCACGGATGCCGGCGCTGTACAGCACCTGATGAATTTGCAGACGTATCATCTCCATAGCCGGGCAGCCCAGATAAGTTGGGATGATGCGAACTTCTATTTTATCATCAGTGATGTTGATATCTTCGAGGATTCCCATCTCGTCGATGCTCAGGACAGGAATCTCAGGATCTTTGACCTGTGAAAGCAGATCAGATATTTCCTGTTTGCTTACCATTCCAGCCCCGGATAGGCTCTTTGCAGAAACTGCATTTCAGCGAGAATATAACCCAAATGTTCTGTATGTACACCTTTCTTTCCACCGGATAAATTTCTGTTCTGTGCCGGGATGGTTAAACCTGCTTCAGTTAAACCTGTGATTATTTCTGCAGGAACTGATGGGGTGAAATCCTGTAAATCAGGAGCAATTGCCTGCGCTGCCATTGTCGCCTCAAATTCTCCGGCTTTTAGAAATTCTGACTGATAGTCCCATAGATGATCCAGCGCCGATTGCATGATTGCTTGGCCATCCTCCGTACCTTTAGCCAGCCTCAGCAGCCAATCCTTGCACCAGCGTAAGTGATAGGTACTTTCCGGATAGGATCGGGCAGCGATGGCGGCTATCTCTGCATGTGATGAACCCCTTAGTTTATCCAGATAGGGTGTAATGTAGCTGGAGTAGATGAATTGCCGGATTAGCATGTGTCCCCAGGAGGTATTTGGCTGCTCGACAAGGAGAATATTTCTAAACTCATTGCTATCCCTGAGATAAGCAATCTTGTCTTCATCCAGGTCAGTACCTGAGATCGTGGCAGCTAATTGATACCATTGCCGCGCCTGGCCCAATATATCCAGTGCAATATTGGTTAGTGCGATATCCTGTTCCAGCACGGGTCCGTGACCGCACCATTCGGATAGCCGGTGGCTCAGTATCAGTGAATTGTCACCCAGATAAATCAAGTATTCAAACAGCGGGCCTTTTCCTTCTAACATTGATCAGTCATTGAATGGTTTACATGTGCTTTACTTCATCCGGCAATACGAAAAATGTCGGATGTCTGTAAATCTTGGATTCAGCAGGATCGAAAAACTCCGCTTTATATTGCGGATCAGATGCGGTAATCTCAGCAGAGGGTATGACCCAGATGCTGGTACCTTCCATTCGCCGGGTATAGACATCCCGCGCATTTTCAATTGCTGTAGTCGCATCAGGTGCATGAAGACTACCTACATGCCGGTGCTGCAGACCATTTTTACTTCGAATAAATACCTCCCACAGAGGCCAGTTACTACTACTCATTGTTTAGTTTTTAGTGGATACACGATGTTTTGCATATTCCAGGGCAGCACGACGGACCCATTCGCCTTTTTCCCAGGCATTTATTCGGGCTTCCATCCTTTCTTTATTACAAGGCCCCATTCCTTTGACGACCGTCCAGAATTCATTCCAGTCAATTGGTCCGAAATCGTAATGTTGGCGCTCTTCATTCCATTTCAGGTGATCATCGGGGATCTTCAGACCCAGCAGATCCGCCTGCGGCACGGTCATATCGACAAATCGTTGTCTCAACTCATCATTCGAAAACCGCTTAATCTTCCATTTCATACTTTGTTCTGAATGCACAGAATCTGCATCTGAAGGGCCAAACATCATCAGTGATGGCCACCACCAACGGTTGAGTGCATCCTGTGCCATAGCTTTTTGCGCAGGCGAGCCTTTGGATAGTGTGAGCATGATGTCATATCCCTGACGCTGATGAAAAGACTCTTCTTTACAAATCCGGATCATAGCTCTGGAATAGGGTCCATAACTGCTACGGCACAGCGGCACCTGATTCATGATCGCCGCACCATCCACCAACCAGCCGATCGCACCCATATCCGCCCAGGTGAGCGATGGATAATTAAATATACTGCTATACTTGGCTTTACCTGAATGTAATTCTTCTACCAATGTGTCCCGATCTATGCCCAGTGTCTCAGCAGCGCTGTAGAGATACAAACCATGTCCGGCTTCATCCTGTACCTTGGCCAATAGAATGGCCTTTCGCTTCAGTGAGGGTGCGCGTGTAATCCAATTGCCCTCAGGCAACATGCCTACGATCTCACTATGTGCATGCTGGGAAATCTGACGTATCAGGGTATTCCGGTATGCTTCCGGCATCCAGTCATTGGGCTCTATCTTGTCTTCATCGGCGATGCGACGATCGAATCGTTCCTGTAACTCCATTTCACTCATTTGATCCTGGCATTTATTTTTTTATTAATAATCATAATTCACATAAACCTCCGGTGTACGCGGATGCGATTGGCAGGTAAGTATATAACCCGCATCGAGCTCATCTTGTTCCAATGCGAAGTTACTATCCATTTCTACCTCTCCTTTTATGAGCTTAGCTTTGCAGGTAGCACAGACGCCACCCTTACAGGCATAAGGCAGATCCAATCCTTCGTCAATTCCCGCATCCAATATGACCTCTCCATCATAAGCCAGATCCAGCTCAGTTTCTTTTCCATCGA
The DNA here is from genome assembly GCA_964525915.1 of uncultured Saprospiraceae bacterium. Taxonomy (GTDB): domain Bacteria; phylum Bacteroidota; class Bacteroidia; order Chitinophagales; family Saprospiraceae; genus Parvibacillus. The sequence goes on from CAZGKN010000135.1 coordinate 6,709, forward strand.
GCAGTATGGTTACTCTGGACATACCCTCTTCGCTCTGACTTACAGTACCGGATGTTGATTTTTGTAGATCACCTACAAAGAAAAGTTCAAAATGTACTCTTCTCTCAGGAATCGCCATGTCACTGATCAACAGGTCTTTAACCTCCATGACCATTTCACGGGGCCCGCATAAGT
>CAZGKN010000136.1:0-6651 GCA_964525915.1 uncultured Saprospiraceae bacterium
TAAAGACTGATCAAAACGGCGATTTTCTGATCAGCGCAACTGGAACAAATGGCTGTACGCTCAGTAAAACGATCCGCGTTACCTTTGATCACGAGAGTCCTGGATTGATAGTTTGGGATTCAGTGCTAAATTGTTCTCATCCCCTCGTGTCTTTACCGCTGCTTTCTGGTGGTGTATTCGATTCTGTTGCCGTAATTTGGCCGGATGGGTATATAATGCATGATCTGGATACCTTGCTGGATCAAAGCGGAATTTACACTGTCACATTATCCAATGCAAAGGTCTGCAATGTATCGGCGCAGTTTAGTATTAGTGAAGATTTCGAATATCCCCAGGTCAATATTAATCCATCTTCATTTGGATGCGCACAAGACAGCCTGAAACTTGCAAGTACGATTACTCCGCCCAGAGCAACAGTTGAATGGTCCGGGCCAAATAATTTTTTTAGTAATGCATATCGTCCATGGGTGTATGAGTATGGTTGGTATTTCGTGACTGCTACATTAGCAAATGGATGTAGTACCAAAGATTCTGTTTATATCGGTATCCGCAGATTCAATCCGGTCATCGATCTTAATTCTGACACTATCACATGCCTTAATCCCACAGCTAGTCTTAAAGTGAATGTTACATCACCATCCTCTTATACTATTCGGTGGTCAGGACCAGGTAATTTTTCATCTGCATCAAATCCGGTAACAGTTACAGCTCCCGGTAAATATTGGGTCAAAGTGACAGATGGTATAGGGTGTTTTACAAAACGATCTACTTTGGTTCATGATATTACTAAGGCACCTAAGCCGGTTTTATTACAGGATAGTATTTCCTGTAATCGGGATTCAGCTGAAATCAAACTTTTAAACGATTCTCTTTATTCGATTATTCAATTTATTACACCTGCCGGAGATACGATAACACCATCATTTCCATTCAGGACTATTGTGCAAGATACATTTTTAATAAATCTGCAGGATAAGTATGGTTGTAGGCAGGATACATTTATACATGTAGCAATTGATGATGATTTGCCAAAGTATTCCATTGATTCTTTCCATATCACATGTCGTACTCCGGTAATAAAGTTGTCAATCAGATCACAGACAATGTATAATTCAATCAACTGGCAATTCCCAAATGATTCTGTTGTCAATGGCACTGCTGTAAATACGAATATGGCCGGTCAATATCAGGTGACAGTAATCAATAAGAATGGCTGTGCTCTTACATCAGCATTTTATGTTTCGGTTGATACAATACGACCAAAACTTGATTTGAAGGATAGTGTTTTAACCTGCAGGCATCCGAATTTTACGATGAATTATTTTACAAATGCCCGAAATCCTAAATTTTCGTGGAAGGGTCCGGGAAACTTTGTTTCAACATTGGATTCCCCGGTAGTGAATGATACTGGCCATTATTCACTTTTGTTGACTGATGAATTTGGTTGCAAGGTTAGTGATACTATGTTTCTGGGGCAGGGGAGTAGAGTACCGTTGATTCATATAAATGATGATACTATAAATTGTTATATTCCTCAGTTGGTTATTAATCCTGCAACGAATGCTTCAGTGCCGCAGTTTACCTGGTTTAAACCTGATGGGTCTTCATTGCAGAGTAAACAATTATTTACATCCGAGGGAGGAGTTTACATCGTAGAAGTCAGGGATTCAAACCTTTGTGCGGCAATGGATACATTCAAATTAACAATGGATACCACAGCACCAGTCATCAATCTTTTGAATGAATATTTGATCAATTGTAAAGATTCGGTGGAAACATTACAAATCGACTCTGTAAGGGTGAATAAGTTTCAATGGAGTACATTGGGTGGCTCTGTTATTGATACACTAAGCTCAGTAAAATTCAGTTTGCCCGGCAATTATGTGGTAAAAGCTATCGGATATAATGGTTGTGCTAATTCAGATACTTTCAGGATTAATGGGGATTTCAGAGTGCCTGATCCAATAATCACATCCGGTCAATTGAATTGCATTTACTCAAAAGTAACGATGACTGCCATTTCGGATTTGAGTAACTCCAGCTATAAATGGGATATTAATGGTGAGGAAGTTTTGGATTCAACTTATACTGTAGATACAGCCGGATTTTATACAGTTACTATTACAGGACCTAATGGATGTTCCATCGATACGACAATTGAAGTAGTGCTGGATACGATCATTCCTGAGGTTGCTGTACCGACAGGGTCATTATCCTGTGATTCTGCTGAGTATAAGATTAAATCAAATGTTTCCAATCCAGGTGGAATCTATGGCTGGTTCGGACCCGCAAATTTTTATTCCGGTGAAGTTGCTCCTGTGGTTAAAGATACCGGAACGTATTTTCTATTTTATAATGCGCCTAACGGGTGTTTAGCAGTAGATACATTTACGATCAATAACTTACCATATCATCCGCAAGTATTTTTAATTCCGGATACAATAACCTGCCGGGATTCAGTTGTTTCTGTACCTGTGAGAAGTGATGTTCCGATAGAGTCTTATTTATGGGAAGGATCAGGCAATTATGTTTCTTTAGATAGCATTGCCAGGATAGCTCAACCGGGTATTTTGAAAGTTACGATTAGTGGTGATAATGGCTGTACTTCTGCAGACTCCATATATATTGCCATTGATACGATTGCACCACCGGCTTCTTTTTATTACACAGATTCTATTTATTGTCAGCATAGGAAAATTAAACTTTTTGGTGTGTCTCCTCCTTTAGGAGACCGCTATGACTATTTTTGGAATTCTGTCAATGGAAGGATTATTTCAGATACATCGAATGATACTGTGTGGATCGATGGCCCCGGAATATATAGATTAGATATTGTAAGTAATCGGAATGGATGTAAGTCAGAATATGGTAAGCCCATTGATGAGACACCTAATCCTCTTCATACCATTGACGCAGAAGTAACTCCTGCTGATTGTGATGGTATAAATAATGGATCGATATTGATTACAGGCACGCCAAATTCATCAGGCGAGATGATTTATTCAGTTTATCCTGAAGTCTATACGACAAATACGTATTATAATAAGCTTAAGCCTGGGAACTATATTGTTGCTGGTAAAGACACGACAGGGTGTGAAGTATCAGATACATTTATGGTAGGTGTGGCTCATCTCCTGAGCGTGGATTTAGGTCAGGACACAGTGATAAATGCAGGTGATTCTATATTGATGCATGCGGTAATATCGCCGGATTCAATTACCATCAGCACAATCTCCTGGGATCCATTTATTGAAACTTGCCTCAACTGCATTTCATTTAGAAGGGCACCGGTTCAAAGTACGCGATATTCTGTATTTATCACTAGCTCAAAAGGTTGTGTAGCTACAGATTCTCGCCTGGTTACTGTCGATAATGATAAAGATATTTTCGTACCCAATGTCTTTACACCCAATGGAGATGGCAAGAATGACAGGGTAGAGATCAGTGTTAGTAAAAATGTAAAGCAACTGATCGAATTCGTGATTTATGACAGGTGGGGAAATCAAGTTTATTCTGCAAGTCAAATTGGTGATCCTGAAAACAGGCCACCGGGATGGGATGGTGAGTTCCAGTCCAGACCGGTGAACCCCGGAATCTTTGTGTATTATCTTAAATATACCTTGCAGAATGGTAAAACATATATCAAAAAAGGGGACATTGCTTTACTGAGATAATAGTATTGTCTAAAGTATGAATCTCCAGTTTTGAGAACTAAGAATTTAAATTTCATTCATTCTATTCAAAGGATGAAAATATTTTATCTAAAAAAAGAACTTTTAGTGAAATATATATTAGAAAAAATTACCTTTGTCTTTTAATTATTTAAACAATCTAACTGCAAATAAACAATTGTACGTGAAAATAGCTTTTTTCAAATTTAACAATTCCATATATTAATCAAAATCACCACATTCAATCAGATTTTTAATTTTTCAATTTTATTTAATTACATGAATATTTTTATTGCTAAACTTAACAGCATCACTACTTCAGAAGGCTTGAATGAGATTTTTAGCCAATTTGGTACAGTTACTAATGCTAAAGTTATTATGGACAAGGAAACCGGCAGATCTAAGTGCTATGGTTTCGTAGAAATGAGTAATGACGAAGAGGCTCGTAATGCTATCACTGAATTACATGACTCCGAACTGGACGGTAATGTTATTGTCGTCAGAGAGTCTGAACCAAAAGGCCGCTCTGAGTCAGGTGGAAACAGACAAGGTGGATTTTCCCGTAATCGTCCTAGAATTAATGACAGACCTCAGCGATTTGAGAGACGAGGTGGTGGTGGCTTTGATTCAGGCTCCGGATCAGGTTATGAAAGAAAACCATTTAACAAGAATTTTAAAAGCAAAGGGTACGAAAGTAAAGACCGCTTTGAAAGAGATTCAGACAATTAATGAAATTTATTTTAGAAAATCACTAATATTATAAACTGTACATCGTACCTTTGCAGTCCGAAATTGTAAAAGTATAATTTGGAATGGAACTACTGAACCTTTTTGATCTTCCGATTCGATCGTGGTCATTGGGTATTCATACTGAAGATTTTGAGATTAATGATTCTTTTTTTCAGTTGTTTGATACAGGTTTGGTAGATAATGGTTCGTATTTGGTATCCTGTGAGATTGAAAAAATGATCGATAGTCTGATCGTGAATATAAAATATCAGGGTACTACCAGAACTCAATGTGACAGGTGTCTCGCAGATATAAGTTTGCCGGTAACAGGGATGAATTCATATCTGATAAATTATGATGAGACTGCGCATGATGACGGGGAAGTGATTTATATCAACAGGGATAAATCATCCTGGAATATAGCACCTCTCATTTGGGATTCGATCAATTTGGGCTTTCCTTTTGTTCGGATTTTCAATTGTCAAGAGAACGAACCGGTACCATGTGATATAGATGTATTGTCTAAATTACAGTTTAGTGAAGATATTAATCCAAATGAAGAACCGGATCACAGATGGGATGTCTTGTCTGGCCTGAACTTGGATGATGAATAAATTTTTTATATTTTAAAATAGTAAACCATGCCAAATCCGAAGTGGAGACACTCAAAACAAAGGAAGAGAAAGCGTCGTACACATGACTCTTTGGAGTTGCCTACATTGACTACAGATCCTGTGACAGGTGAGACTCACCTGATGCACAGAGCGCACTGGCACGAAGGATCATTATACTATAGAGGTAAGATGGTCGTCGAGGGCGTCAATTCTGAAGAAGAGACTGATTCAAACGAGTAAATACTCACTTTGAAAAAATAAAGTAGATAAGAGCCTGATGTTACATCGGGCTTTTATTTTTTGTGGTAGTATGATTTTATAATCATGTATATCATTCGTATTAAGAATTGACCATTTGATTTCCTTGCCCCAGAAGGGGATAAAGGGGCTAAACAAGGAAATCTGATGGTCATCCCTTTGTCCATTTAGTGTATTAGTTTCTGCCAATGACCATCGTTCCCGGATTGATATTTAAATTATTTATATATTTGACTTCTATTATATTTAACTTTCGAATTTATAAAAATCATGAATCAAAAAGTTGTGACAAATGCAGCCCCGGCTGCAATCGGTCCTTATAGTCAGGGAATAATTAGTGGTAAGCTGGTTTTCTTTAGTGGCCAGATTGCCCTGGACCCTTCAACTGGCATTATGTCTGATGAAAGTATAGTATCAGAAACTCATCAGGTTTTGAAAAATATTGGTGGCCTGCTATCAGCATGTGGTATTGGTTTTCAACAGGTTGTGAAAGTAAGTGTATTTGTAACTGATATGGGTCAATACAGTGTCATTAATGAGATATATGGACAGTATTTTAAGGGTGAGGCCCTACCTGCACGTGAGTTAGTACAAGTGAGTGCGCTGCCCAGGGGTGGACGCATTGAAATTTCGGTTATAGCTTCACTGGATTAGACATTATGAGTAAAACGATTTTATCATTAATTCAACCCACTGGGGAAATGCATCTGGGTAATTATTTTGGTGCAGTTAAAAATTGGGTTGATTTACAGGAAAACCATACATGTATTTTCGGTGTAGCTGATTATCATACGATGACTATGCCGTATGACGCCAGCCAGCAGATCGATAATACCTGGGAGATGGTTTTCCGTTTAATCGCAACCGGTGTCAAACCTGAAAATTTGTTTATCCAGTCATTAGTTCCGGAACATACGGAGTTATGCTGGATCCTGTCAAATGTTTGCTCGTCTGGTGAACTGAGTCGAATGACTCAATATAAAGATAAGAGCCAACAAAATCAGGAGAGTAATAGTGACTCACTGGTGTCAGCAGGCTTGCTTTTTTATCCGGTATTACAGGCAGCAGATATTTTAATCTATCATGCGGATTTTGTGCCAGTAGGTAAAGATCAGGATCAGCATCTGGAGCTTTCACGAAATATAGCTGCACGTTTTAACAGTACATTCAATGTGGATTACTTTAAGCACCCTGCATCTCAATTCACAGAATTTCCTAAGATTTATTCTTTAGCAGATCCGTTCAAAAAAATGAGTAAAAGCCTGGGCCCCAAGCACTATATTAATCTGTTTGGTGATAAGGCGCAAGTCACTAAGCAAATTAAAAGTGCTGTGACAGATAGCGGGCCAACTACCGATGGAACTATTTCTCAGGGAGTA
>CAZGKN010000137.1:0-6609 GCA_964525915.1 uncultured Saprospiraceae bacterium
TCACAGCTGATTCTATATTCATCCGCATATCCAGTGGCCCGTCCATTCGGTACGAAAAACCTCTGGTAGCAGTATCAAACTGCCAGGATGAAACACCCAGATCTGCCAGTAAGCCATCTATACAACTTACTCCCTCGACCCTCAACATCTGTCGCACATAACGAAAATTGGAATGAATAAATGTCACCCGCTCATCATCCGGCACATTTCGAATCGCATCCGTATCCTGATCCAGGACATACAACCGACCTTTCTCAGATAATCGGGAGAGAATCTCCCTGGAGTGGCCGCCACCACCGAAGGTCACATCGACATATACACCATCCGGTTTAATTTCCATCAGATCTACAGTCTCATGAAGCAGAACCGGTTCATGATAAAAATTAGTGCCCAAATGAATTCAATATTGCATCAAATGGTCCCCGACCCATGTACCTTTCAGTCAAATCATCATAGTTCGCCGGACCCATGTCCAGAAACTCCATGTAAGTAGCCTTATCCCAGATCTCCACATAATCCCTGTATCCGACGATTATGATTTCTTTCTGTATCCCGGCATACTCCATCAGTGGCTTCGGCAGCAGAACCCGCTCTGCTGAATCCATCGAAACTTCTTTCAAACCCCTGATAAAATACCGTACGAAATTGCGCTGCTCTGTAACGAAAGTGTTGAGATTATTAATCTTTTCAATAACTTCTTCCCAAACTTTTTCAGGATATAATGACAAACATTTCTCAAACCCTCTATTTATACTAAACTGACCCGCCGCTGAATCTCCGATTTTCTTCAATAAAACTGCAGGTAATTTCAGACGACCTTTCTCGTCCACGCTACACTCATATTCTCCATAAAGTGGCAGCATTCATAAATAGGTTTAGTTCTTTTTTAATGTTCTTTATGATCCAAAAATAGAACCGCTCCCACTATTTTCCACTTTTTACCACTTCAAACTAAAAATAAATTATTTTCTACCACTCCTTACCACTGCTTTATCATCAAAACATGAAGTCAGTTTCAACTATTTGATTACAAAAATCAATATATTAGTTTTAACTATATCAAATGACATGTTTATCAGTTACTTAGATATAACAGTTATTTAATAGATTAATAATATAAATATGTACTGTTTAGGGGGAATAAGTGGGAGAAAAGTGCTTTCAGATCAGATTGAATCCTTCTTTGCTTCAGATTTTACTTTATTCATACCTGCATAATAGATTAATTTCCAGTCACCTGAGACCTTTGCAAATCGTCTAAACATAGCAAATCCATCATCTTTAGTATGGAATATCTCTTCGATCATATCCGGTGTGATCACATTGACTTCTCTGACAAACACAGAATCACCTGTGTCAAACATGTGATGCATCACCCAATCCTGTGGATGCCACTTAAAGGTATCCAGGTCAATATTCTTCGCACCTATATTATCAGGTATTCCGGGCAAAGGAAAAATGATATGTTCCATCTGGAACAATGAATCCTCGTGAAACTTTTTATAAAAGGTTACAAAATCTGCGGGCAACTTACTATCCTGTGCAGATTGTTTGCAATTTGCCATAAACAGTGCTACACAAGCTATATATATTACAATTACCTTTCTCATATCTATCTTTCCATCGGATAAGCCAGTGTAAATATATAATCTCCCAGCAATTCAAACCGCAGTTCAAATGTCATCTGCTGTTCACCACGTTTCACCATACCTCTTCCTGACTTATTACGTAACGAATTTGCGGTAAAATAGGTATGTATCTGCGACCTGAAATCGAGATTACCCAGGCCATCCACTTTATATAAGGCTTCCTTGCATGACCATATTAAGGTGTACCAAAATATCGGTGGTGCGAAATCAGGTACATTCAGTTCGGCCGGACTACAAAACTTAGGTGACAATCGGATGATCCGCTCATCCAGCAGTTCCAGATCTATGCCATGTTCCTTTTTACTACGGCTTAATGCCAACAATGATCCCGAATGTGACACAGAAATAAAATCCAGGGAATATAACAGAACTGGTTTACCATTTTTCGTCTTTACGATCATCGGCAGTTTCTCATCCAGAAAAAAGTTTTGCAGCAGAAAGCGCTGTACCACAAACTCAGTCTGCCGGCGGCCATGCAGCTTATTAATCTCATCCTGTTCATCAGCGCTTAGTCTGGTCCGCTGCAGGAAATAAGACAATGGCTCCTTAATATCCCAAATGAAGGAATTGACCTGCGGGTGAACAATAGAGACATCTAATTGTGGCATTACTTAATGTAAATCATTTGCAAAGAAAATAAGAAAAGAGGGAAAATCAAAGGATAATAGAACAGGAATAGACAGACTTTATAACTTTAGAGAGCGAGTAAAATTTCAGATCTCAAAACTTAATTTGGAATTTCAGGCTCTTTCAAAAACAGGATTAATTGATAATCAACTCTAATTTCCGATTTAATCCTTGTTCTATAAGTTTAAATAAAGTGGATAACTGTATATCCGCATGTCCATTTTCAATTCGCGAAATATAACTCTTCTTCGTACCGGTACGCTCTGCTAAAGCTTGCTGGGTTAGGTTAGCATTTTTCCGCGCTTCTTTTAATAATTCGCCAATAAAAAAAGCTTGCGCTTTAATCTCAAAATCAATTCTTGAATTACTTCCAGATTTACCGTATTTTTTATCAAGATGATCGTCCCAATCCAAAATTTCATTTATTTTGTCCATATAAGTTATAATGTTAAATATTTTTATCTTTAAAATATTGCTTTTTTAATTTTTCAGCAAGGTCGATTTCCTTTCTGGGTGTCTTATTGACTTTCTTTTGAAATGAATTTATCAATATCACTACATTGTCCCTATCAAAGAAAGATAATATTCTGAAGATATTACTTTGGTATTCAATTCGAATCTCATATATTCCATCAGTATCTTTCAAATGCTCAAAAAAATTCTTCGGAATTCGGTCAGCAAACTTAACAATTTCAAATACCCAGTCAATTTTTTCCTGAACTCATTTTCTAATGAATTATAAAAATCCCAAAAGTAGTTACCATAAGTTTTCAACTTCCTTTGCATCTTATAAAGGTAACGTTTTAGTTAACATTCCATTTCTTTTTTATCAAAAAATTACTTATTCTTAACAAATTCAGATATTTAACACTTTATACATTTGAATTCGATAAGATAGTTTGATGAATATTTGGATAATAAAAATCCAAAGCTTAATACTATCATGATTGATGCTAATCTATGAATTCTAACCCCTAATAATCAAAAGCAATTATTACTACATAGATTCACAATATTAATATTCAGATGACAATTGATCCATACAGAATCTTCACCGGTCATAAAGCAATGATTTTCGCACTTAGCGACATTCCGGGCACTTCATCCTTCCTTTCTGGTAGTGCGGATGGAGCACTTGTAGTATGGGATATAGCCACCGGGGACGGTCGATTGCTTGCCCGGCTGGATGAGCCCATCCTGACAATTGTTCCGGACAGCTCAGATGTATCCATAATCTGGGTGGGCACACTGGAAGGCCATTTACATAAAATAAATATCCATTCTGGTGAATTCAGAAAAATCAAACTAATTAAGGGTGGCATTTTAAGCATTGTCTTACAGGATAAAAATATTTTTATCAGCGGAGATGAGGGCCTGATCATTGCTCTGGACAAAGAAACACTTAAAATAGAAACATCCATAGTGGTCTCTCACAAACGATGCCGGGCACTTATCCCTCAGGATGACAAATTAATTGCCGGCACGAATGAAGGCCGTCTGATTCAACTGTCCCCACAAAATCTGAACATCATCAAGCAAAGTGAATATGTACATAACAAACCACTTCTCCACTTATGTCTGTTACAGGATATCATCTATGCTACATCCCTCGATGGAAAAATCCTGCTATACGATCATGAATTACATCTGATAAAAGATATCGCCGCACATTCTTCTGCTGTATATGATATTTGTCCGATTGCCGGGGATACTATGTTGGCCTCAGCCAGTCGGGATAAAACCATTCGTCTCTGGCAACCGGATTCGATGCACTTACTGAAAACAATCGACCGCTTTTATCATGAAGGCCACTACCGTTCAGTCAATGCCCTTCTCTGGTTGGCACCTGAAAACCTACTAATTTCGGGTGGAGATGATATGAGTATACGCGCCTGGAAATTCATAAACTGATATAATCCCGGATTACTGACTACTAAAAGTTGTCAACCAAAATCATGAGACTTCAGACTTCAATTCACAATTAACCATTAACAATTAACAATTCACAATTCAACTTCCTATGTATCAATCTGATATGCTTTACCATTAATTTCAAATTATGATAAATCGTTATGGTATCGTTTTTGCAAGTAAACAGGTATATTCTGACGATGATGAACGAGTCAACAAAAGGTATAAATTACTACTTAAAAGATTTCAGAATCTATGTGATACTGGCACTCCTGGTGCTATTGGTCATTCTGATTCAAAAACTACCCGGTTGATTACCAACGAATCAATACTGCACCCCAGGTAAATCCACTGCCAAAGGAAACCAGACACACTAAATCGCCTTCGGAAATCATACCCAGTTCATAGGCCTCGGTCAGGGCGATAGGAATGGAGGCGGCTGTAGTATTTCCATATTTCTGGATATTATTATACACCTGATCATCACGAAGCTTCAGTGTATGTTGTACAAAGCCGGCGATACGGAGATTAGCCTGATGTGGGATAAGCAATTTCAGATCAGCGGGTTGATGCCCGGTCTTAGTCAGCACTTCCATTACAGCCTCCGGCATACGTCGAACTGCATTCTTAAACACAAATTGACCGTTCATATTGGGAAAAATGTCTGCAGAATCGATCATTGTCTGGGTGATGAAGGTACCTCCATAAGGTTCGGAGTCATCATAGCCATATTTCGCTGTGTCACCATACCGACCACCATGACATCCGGGATTGATAAAAGCTAGTTCCTCCGCATACGTCCCATCACTGTACATACAGGTGGCTAGTATTCCTTTATCTGCTCTGTCACTGTGCTGAACCACAGCAGCTCCTGCACCATCACCGAAGATAACAGTTACATTGCGCCCTCTGGTGGTATAATCGAGTCCCATGCTATGTACTTCCGAACCAATCACCAAAATGTTTTTGTACTGTCCTGACTTTGAGAAGCTATCTGCTACCGTCATACCATAGATAAATCCACTACACTGCGCACGGATATCCAGCGCCGGACAATGTGTCTCTGTGATACCCAGCTCACGCTGCAATAACACACCTGTCCCCGGAAAGAAATAATCCGGACTGAGCGTAGAAAAAATAATCAGGTCGATATCACTGGGCTCCAGACCCGCATTCTGAATTGCTTTGCGCGCTGCCTGTGCGGCAAGTGAAGCGGTGGACTCATGATGACGCTTCGCATACCTGCGTTCCGCGATACCAGTTCGTTCCTGTATCCATTCATCGGAAGTTTCCATCACTTGTGCCAGATCATGATTTGTAACAACTTGTTCAGGCACGTAAAAACCCAAACCACTGATATATGAACCCATAATTGACTATCTTTTATGCTACAAGATAATATAAATTCTAATTTTACAAGAGTTTTGGCTAATTCATGTCAGTAAAAGCATCGAAAAATCAACTTCCGGTAGGATCGTACCTGCTGCTCATTTATATCATTCTGGCGGCAGCCTGGTGGGCTGTCCTGCTGTTCAGACTCAATAAAGAGACGCACGATCTGCGCATGAAAACAGTCTATCTGGAGCATCGGCTCGACAGTCTGCACAATACAGAAAATCCCGGCCGGGAAATTCTTAATATCGAACAGGCTGGCAATGAATTCAATCAAAAGAAGAATATGATCGCCGGAGAGACACTGTTCTTCCTGGTGTCAATCATCGCTGGCGCTATACTTATTTTCAGAGCCAGCAGAGAAAGGGTCAGGTTGGCTGCCCGACAGAATAACTTCATTCTGGCAGTTAGTCACGAACTAAAATCACCGCTAACCACTATACAAATGGTATTGGAGACATTTCGCAGAAAAAAACCTGATGAAAATCAACAACAAATACTAATTCAAAGTGCGCTCGAAGAGAATACCCGCCTGAAGAAGCTGGTCGATAATCTACTCATAGCTGCAAGGAGTAATGAAAGCGTCACACCTGAAGCACATGACCTGGACCTTCACCACATCCTGGAATCTATCCTCCGTAAGTTTGAAGCAACGTATCAGACATTTCAAATTCATTTTATGGCAGATGCCAAAGATCATATTATCTCTGGCAATGAGGATGATCTGCATTTAATCATCAATAATATCCTGGAAAACTCGATTAAATATGCGGGAATGGACAAACCCGTTACTATCAGAACAAGCTCAGATGCTGAATGGTGTACTCTTACTATCAGCGACCTGGGCCCGGGAATACCCAAAGAAGAGCGCAAGAATATATTTAAATTATTCTATCGCATCGGTTCTGAAGAATCCAGACAGTCACAGGGCACAGGATTAGGATTGTACATAGTAAAAAACTCAGTCCAAAAACTGAAAGCCAGTATTGAAATATCCGAAAATAAACCGAACGGTATTATTTTTACCATA
>CAZGKN010000138.1:0-6459 GCA_964525915.1 uncultured Saprospiraceae bacterium
CACTGCGTGAAATTGCGGGCATTATTTGCCTTGTTACTTACACTGACCAATCCGCGGTAGCTATTCTGGCCGTGACCGGCTGAAATACCTTTTGAAATGATTCTGCTGCGGGTATTGGCCCCAATATGATACATTTTCGTGCCGGTATCAGCTATTTGTTTGTTTTTCGTAACTGCCACCGAATAAAATTCGCCAACTGAATTGTCACCGATCAGCAGACAACTGGGATATTTCCAGGTAATCGCTGCGCCGGTCTCTACCTGTGTCCAGGAAATCTTTGAATTTGCCCCACGGCAGGCACCCCGTTTGGTCACAAAATTATATATGCCACCTTTGCCGTCCTTATCACCGGGAAACCAGTTTTGGACTGTGGAATATTTGATCTCAGCATCTTTCATAGCGATCAACTCTACGATGGCTGCATGCAATTGATTCTCATCCCGCTTCGGAGCGGTGCAACCCTCGAGATAACTGACATAACTACCTTCGTCAGCGATGATGAGGGTTCGTTCGAACTGTCCTGAATTCTCCGCATTGATCCTGAAATAGGTGGACAACTCCATCGGACAGCGTATGCCCGGTGGTATATACACAAATGAACCATCGGAAAACACTGCACTGTTAAGCGCGGCAAACAAATTATCGGTCGGTGGCACGACTGAACCCAGGTACTTTTGTACCAGATCCGGATGCTTTTGTATTGCTTCACTAATCGAGCAGAAGATCACACCTACTTCATTCAGTTTATCTTTAAATGTAGTAGCAACCGAAACACTGTCAAATACTACATCCACTGCGACTCCTGCGAGTGCCTTACGTTCAGACATTGGGATGCCCAGCTTTTCAAATGTCTTCAATAACTCCGGATCCACCTGATCCATGCTATCCAGCTTTGGCTTCTGCTTGGGTGCTGCATAGTAAGAGATGGCCTGATAATCAATCTCGGGCATCTCAAAGTTTTGCCAGGTCGGTTTTTTATCTTTAGCTTCAAAATCCTGAAGTGCTTTCAGGCGCCATTCTATTAACCATTCCGGTTCATTTTTTTTTGCTGAAATGAATCGGATGATGTCCGGATTCAGCCCGGGTGGCGCATATTCGGTCTCGATATTTGTGACAAACCCATATTCATATTCCCTGTTGGTAATATCATCTAATAATTCATCATCTGTTTGCATGCCACAAAATTAGCCCATAAGTTACTTATAACCAATTTTATTTATAATTATTCTAAATAAAAACAATGTTTTGCCCCCAAAACAAAGTGTAAACTTCCCCGGCACAACCAAATTAATAGTAAAAATTTTAGCAAAATCTTTAGAATAATATGGATACGGGTCTATTCTCTAACTGTTTATAGTTATATCAGAATCGTAATATCAAATTTCCATTGGATATTTACAAAAACAAAGGACTAATCATTTCCTCTTCGTTTTTGCTCCCATAGCCAGGCAGTACGCATGATATCTTCCAGATTGTAACGTAGTTGCCAGCCCAACACATTGCGTGCTTTTTCATTATTGGCATAGATGGCGATCACATCACCGGCACGACGCGGGCCAATGATATAATTCACTTTTGACTGATTTACCCTTTCAAAGGTATGTAGCACTTCGAGGACGGTATTCCCAACTCCCGTACCGAGATTGAAAACATCATAATTCTTTTCATTTTTACCGGACAGGATGAAGTTCATAGCCAGTACATGTGCATTTGCGATATCCGTCACATGGATGTAGTCCCGGATACAGGTGCCATCTCTGGTCGGATAGTCCTCGCCAAACACGGTCAGTGATTCTCTCAGACCGATCGCTGTCTCAGTGGTGACTGGAACCAGATTTGATGCATTGACGGTCGGTGATTCACCGATGACATTGGATGGATGAGCTCCGGCTGGATTGAAATAGCGTAAACTAATGATCTGCATCTCCGCATCCGCTCTGGCTATGTCAGTCAATATTTGTTCGCCCATCAGTTTTGTCCGCGCATACGGACTCTCTGGCTCTGCCACCGGTGTAGATTCTGTTACTGGAATTACCTTACTATTACCGTACACACTGCAAGAAGAGGAGAAAATCAAATTTCTACAATTAAATTCCTGCATCACTTCGACCAGCGCTATCAGGCCACCGATATTATTGCGATAATACAGCAAGGGTTCATGCACTGATTCATTCACAGCTTTCAGTGCAGCAAAATGTATAACTCCATCTATCTGATTCGAAGAAAATAAAGTGCGTAGCCCGGCCTTATCATTTACATCCAGCCGAAAATTCTCAACCTGTACTCCCGTTATCTCTTTAATGCCTTTAAGTACCTGTTCACTCGAATTACTGAGATTGTCGAGACTGATTGCCTTGTAGCCCGATTGGATTAGTTCTACAATGGTATGACTACCGATATATCCGCAACCTCCGGTCACCAGAATTGTTTTCATGAACGCGTATATTTGCTGCAAAATTAATATTCTGCGGTGAAGCCTCCAATTTCCACGGTTATTATTACGCTCAATGAAGCCCGGAATGTAGTTGCCTGCATTCAGGCTGCTTCACTGGTTTCTGAAGAAATAATCGTTTTAGATTCGGGATCTGCTGATGATACAGTAGTGCTTGCTGAGAATGCGGGCGCAAGGGTAATTCAACAGGATTGGCTCGGATATTCCCAGACAAAAAACATAGGCAATCAACAGACCAGCCATGACTGGATACTGTCACTGGATGCCGACGAAGTCCTCAGTCCGGAGCTCATTGATGCGATTCAGCATTGTGCTTATGAGCCAGATACCGTTTATTTACTGAACCGGCTGAATAATTATTGTGGACACTGGGTCAGGTATTGTAACTGGTATCCGGACTATGTTTACCGCCTTTTCCCAAAGAAGGATTGCGAATGGGAAGGTCAGTTCGTACATGAAAAATTATCCTATCCCACCCATTTCAAAGTAAAAAAACTGAGTGGCCATTTACTCCATTATACTTATAGAACTCCGGAGGAGCATCTGGCAAAAATAGAGCGCTACGCCCGTCTGTCAGCGGAAGACAAAATCAGCCGGGGAAAAAATCTCAATCTGCTCAAGCGTTGGTTTTCGCCATTATTTCGATTCATTAATGTGTATCTGATACACCTCGGATTCCTGGATGGCAAGACCGGTTTTCAGATTGCCAGGCGGGAGGCATATTATGTCAAAAGGAGGAATGAGTGGATTTTGACAATGAAAAGACAGAAGTAACAAGGTTTAACAAAGTTTTAGCAATTCAATTGTCTATCTTTGTCACTTTAAATATTGAAATAAAAAACACATGCGGTTTATTGTATTCCTGATTTTATGCTTTTCCACCCTGAGCACACCTGTATTCAGTCAAATACTAAATCCTGTCAAGTGGACTTTTGATGCCAAACAAGTCGGAGATGATGAATTTGACATTATCATGAAAGCCAATATTGACAAAGGATGGTATGTATATAGTCAGCATATCGGAGAGGGCGGACCAATACCAGCCGAAATTACATTTGAAAAAGGCAGCCATTATACCCTGGTAGGCAAAAACAAGGAAGGTGGCCACATGAAAAAAATGTTTGATAAGATTTTTGAGATGGATCTCGTCAAATTCAAAGATGAATACACCGTAACCCAAAGAGTCAAAGTAAATGATTATTCAAAATCGATCAAAGGGAGTGTTTATTTCCAGACCTGTGATGACGAACAATGTCTGCCGCCTACGGATGTACCATTTTCATTGAAATTAAAAGCGCCGGTAAAAAAGGAAGATCATAAGACTTCGGATGCCACTCCGGTACATGATTCGCTAAAAAAAACGGCTGTAAGTACGGCACCTGACACCTCCAGTGCACTGCTGGTAGCTGAAGATGTAGGACCGAAAATAGACAGTAGTAAGATTGGTGGTACTGATACTTCAGAGTTGGCGGCTATCTACCCGATCAGCAACATCGATATAGCCAATCCCATTTCAAAATGTTCTGTAACAGAGGCGCTGGATACTTCTACGAAAAAGTCGATCTGGAATATTTTTTTTCTGGGATTTATCGGTGGACTGATTGCCTTGCTAACGCCCGGTGTATTTCCATTGATCCCACTGACAGTTAGCTTTTTCACCAAAAGTAATTCAACAAAGAAAAAAGGACTTACCAATGCCTTTATCTATGGTGCTTTCATCATCGGTGTTTATTTATTATTGAGTGTACCATTCCATTTGCTGGACAGCATCAATCCAAATATTCTCAACGATATCTCGACGAATACCTGGCTCAATCTGGCCTTTTTCATCATTTTTATCTTTTTTGCCTTTTCATTTTTCGGATATTATGAGATTACCTTACCCAGTGGGCTTACGAATAAAGCTTCTAAAGCTGAGGGTGTAGGTGGTATTTTGGGCATATTTTTTATGGCTCTTACATTGGCACTGGTTTCATTTTCCTGTACCGGTCCGATTCTGGGCTCATTACTGGCAGGTGCATTATCGTCAGACGGCGGTGCATGGCAGCTTACGGCTGGCATGGGAGGGTTTGGGTTGGCACTGGCCTTACCATTTGCGCTGTTTGCAGCCTTCCCGGGTTGGATGAATACACTACCAAAGTCCGGCGGATGGTTGAATACGGTCAAAGTTGTCTTAGGTTTTGTCGAACTGGCGCTGGCGTTTAAATTCCTTAGTAATGCGGACTTGGTTGCACACTGGGGTTTACTTAAGATCGAACCATTCCTTATTATTTGGATAATCTGTGCGATCGGATTAGCTGCTTATCTGTTTGGATGGTTAAAATTTCCACATGACTCACCGATAAAAAAGCTGTCGGTCACACGAATCGGCTTAGGCCTGATCTCTGCGGTCTTTGCTGTGTATATGATGACCGGCTTTATCTACAATGACAAGACGCAAACATTCACTACTCTGCCTTTACTCAGTGGATTGGCACCACCGGTGGGTTATTCGATTATTCATCCGAATGAATGTCCGCAAAACCTGAATTGCTTTCATGATTTGAAAGAAGGACTGGCCTATGCAAAACAAGTGAACAAACCCGTGTTTCTCGATTTCACCGGCTATGCCTGTGTGAATTGTCGCAAGATGGAAGAACACGTCTGGCCGGACAAGGAAGTATATAAATTATTATCAGAGAAATATGTGGTAGTCTCATTATATGTAGATGATAAAGCAGAATTACCGGCAAAGGAGCAAGTGACACTGTATTACAAAAATGGTGCACCTAAGCCGCTCAAATCTGTCGGTGATAAATGGAATTATTTCCAGACTTTCCACTTCAACAATAATTCTCAGCCACTCTATGCTTTAATCGCAGCAGATGGGACACTGTTGAATTCACCGGTCGGCTACACACCGGATCCGAGACAATATGAAGAATTTCTGAAGTGTGGTCTGGACGCATTTCAGCAGACACAAAAGACACTGATCGGCTCTGCTGAATAATTCCCGAATAATCAGATAAAATGACAGCAAATCAGGATTAATTTTAATCATTGGTCATGCTATATAGCAATGATTTTTATTGTGTCCTAAAGTTCACAACAGATATACTAATCGCAATTGAATTTGGCTATCCGATTTCCTTGCCCCTTTAGTCCGTTGGATATCTATCTTACGGGCTGGATGGGTGTAAGTGCATAACAAGGTAATCGGATGGTCATTTCTTAGTCCAAGAAGTATATCAGGGCTACGCCCCTTGATTCTGTATGATGACAATTTCTACAAAGAAAACAGGGCTACGCCCCTAAAACAGCAACAAATTAAATGAAGCTAAAGCATTCAAATGATTTTAATCATTGGTTTGAGCTGAATAATTAAAAGATTTTTCATAGCCGATGTTCTAATTTTCCTGATATTTATGTGCGTAATTTCAAGTTAATGACAGAAAAACAAATAGACTTAATAAAAGGTGTTTTTTATGGACAAGCAATAGGCGATGCACTAGGCCTGGGAACTGAATTTATGAACAAAAATGAGATTCTGGAGTACTACCCAAACGGAATCTCTGAGTATTCTCAAATCATTCAGGATAAACATCGGGGTCGGTGGAATATTGGAGATTGGACAGATGATACGGATCAGTTTTTATGTATTTGTGATTCAATTTTAAAGGTAAATAAAGTAGATGAATTTGCTTTTGCAGATGAGATATTTAAATGGTTCAAAGCTAATCCAATGGGCATTGGACGAACTGTTTATAATGTTGTCAGAATGCCCCAATTTGCTTTATTTCCGCATAAAGCATCGGAAATAGTATGGAAATTATCAAAGGGTAGAAATGCCTCCAATGGAGCGATTATGCGAACTTCTATTTTAGGAACATACGAATTTTGGGACTATAATGCTGTAATAAAAAATACCGAAAACATTGCTAAGGTAACCCATTGGGACCCGAGATGCATTGGCTCCTGTGTAGTCGTAACTCTCCTAATTGCAAACCTTCTTAATGAATCTAAATATC
>CAZGKN010000139.1:0-6435 GCA_964525915.1 uncultured Saprospiraceae bacterium
ACCCTGTCTCATCTATAGAGCGTCCATTTTCACCGGCCATTAGTCTGGACAAATCCACCGGAAAGCCATAGGTATCCATCAATTCAAAAATCCTGTCGCCAGCTATAACCGCATTACTCTCACTAACTATCTGATTAAATCGCTTAATGCCTGATTCGAGTGTTCGTAAAAATGAATTCTCCTCTTCTTGAATAACCTTTGCTACGAAATCCCTCTGTTTATACAATTCAGGAAATATTTCCTTGTATTGATCGGCTAAAAGGGGCACTAATTGAGACAATAAACTGGATTGATAATTCAGATAACTGTAATAATATCGAACCGCCCTTCGCAGAATACGTCTGATGACATAACCAGCGCCAGTATTGGATGGCAACTGACCATCAGCGATTGTAAAACAAATTGCCCGGATGTGATCGGCTATAACCCTGAAGGCTATATCTTTTTTCTCTGACGTTCCCTGATAAGTGATTTTAGTGATTGAAGCTATTTTATCTATTGTAGGTGTAAATATATCCGTATCGTAATTGGAATCCTTACCTTGAAGTACTCTGACTAAGCGCTCGAATCCCATTCCTGTATCAACATGTTTGGCTGCCAGCGGCTTGAGTGATCCATCTTTTAGCCGGTTGAATTGAATGAATACATTATTCCAGATCTCAATGACTTGCGGATGATCCTGATTAACTAAAGTCGCACCTGAAATTTGCTTTTTTTCAGTTTCACTCCGACAATCAACGTGGATTTCAGTACAAGGACCACAAGGTCCGGTATCCCCCATTTCCCAAAAATTATCTTTCTTACTGCCTAACAGGATGTGATCCTCTGGCAGATATTTCTTCCAGAGTTCTAAGGATTCTTTGTCCAATTCAAGTCCTTGATCCGGATCACCTTCGAATACAGTAGCATACACATCTCTCTTATCAATGCCCAGTACGTCCACCAATAATTCATAGCTCCATTGTATCGCCTCTGTCTTGAAATATCCGGCAGCAGGATTTGCTGGATCACCAAAACTCCAGTTGCCCAACATCTCAAACATTGTATGATGATAAGTATCTACTCCTACTTCCTCCAGATCATTATGCTTACCGCTGACTCTCAGGCATTTCTGCGTATCTGCTACCCGATTATACTTAATTGCCTGATTTCCTAAAAATAAATCCTTAAACTGATTCATTCCGGCATTTGTAAACATCAATGTAGGGTCATTCTTCACTACTATTGGTGCAGAAGGAACTATTTCATGCCCTCTGGCCTTAAAAAACCCGAGGAATAAAGACCTGATTTCTGACGATTTTTTAACCATTTTACTATGCACTCATTTTTATTGTGTAATACATATATAATAAATTACATATGATAAAAATTAAAATATAATTTTTTTATATAAAATACAATTGCTACTTTTGTTTATCCCATAAAATCGGCCACTATATAAATTGATTATCTATACCCTTGTATCCTGCAATTGAGATGCAAATGTAAGAAACCAATGGACGACAAATGAATTACAAAAGAAAAATTGTTTTTGACCAAAAGACTTTACTTTTTAAACCGGTTAGCAGAAATAGAAAAATACCTTTCTTAATTTTGGCTGCTTGCATTGTTTTAGGAGCAATATTTGCCTTTAAAGATTATAATCCGGCAGTGATGCTTCCTGGTGATGCAGCAAGAACAAATCAGGATTTACAAAAGCTTCAGGAGAAATATGCACAGCTCAATAAGCAAATCGAAAAGTATTCATCAAGCCTTGAAAAAATCCATCAAAAGGACAAAAATATTTACCGTGTTGTTTATGGCGTAAATCCGGTCGATGAGAATATCTGGCAAGGTGGTACCGGTGGTAAAATGACCAACCGGGGTTTTTATAATCACAACTGGAATTTCAGCGTATCCAACATTGAAGATAAAGCAACTAAACTTGAGCACCAGATTGCTATGCAGACTTCTTCACTGGATAAACTAATCGCAATTGCAAAGAATAAAGAAAAATATTTCAAATCCATTCCCAGCATAATACCCGTCCAGAAAAACTTACTTGAACGAAACGTCAACTTGTTATCCGGCTATGGCCGAAGATTACATCCGATTTTCAAAATCTGGAAGAAGCATGAAGGTATCGATTTGACTTGCCCTAAAGGGACTTCAATTATCGCACCAGGTGAAGGAGTTGTGGTTTCTGTAAATGGTCATGGCAGAGGGTATGGCAATCATGTCGTGGTATCTCATGGTTATGGATATGAGACCTTATATGCACACATGTCTAAAATCAGCGTTCATGAAGGGCAGAAAGTAGAGCGCGGAACTGTATTGGGACAAGTTGGTGAGACTGGATTTGCTACCGCTCCACATCTGCATTATGAAGTACACATAGATGGCCAGCCGGTTAATCCAATTGACTTCATCATGGATGGTCTGACTACCAAAGAATATCAGGATATGGTCAAACAAGCTGCGATCGTAGGAAAATCACTCGATTAATTCTTTTCTCAGTTTTGTA
This sequence comes from uncultured Saprospiraceae bacterium, assembly GCA_964525915.1. GTDB lineage: Bacteria > Bacteroidota > Bacteroidia > Chitinophagales > Saprospiraceae > Parvibacillus. The sequence continues at coordinate 2,504 of CAZGKN010000139.1, forward strand.
GCGCCATAGATTCGCTTACTCTTTCGGTTCTGAACTAAAATGTAATTATCAAATACAGGATTTATTTCCTTCGTATCAATAAATGATTGCTTATCAAAAGGGTAAGTTGTTATTTTATTAACAATGTGTGAATAGTGAATTTCACGCCCACCATTTTCCCCACGTTTTACTGCGACTGTAGAGTCAGGAATACAACTTATCAATAAAACGGAAATATCTTTTCTGGCCTGAATATCAATATTTTGTATTGAATCACTTAGGTAGATACGCATATTCCTGATGGTATAAGCTAAAGGATGCACTCCTGAATGTGCCGCAGTATGGCGAATGGCGGCCTCTATCTCCTTTGCTCTTCCGCCAATAAATTCTTGTCTTGCATTTATGAAAACCTGTGGTGTGTAAACACCGCTGGCACTCAGGCTTCGGGCATATTCCTTCTGCCGGGTTGAATTAATAGAAGAACCGAAAATATCCCGCCAACCCAAATTGTCCCAATAATCTACGTGATAAGCCAGAAATATAAAGTTGGGCTGACTATACTTTTCGGACAACTGCTCCATTAAAGCATCAGCCGCAGGGCAACTCGAACAGCCTTGCGAAGTAAATAACTCCATGATCACTATTCCTGAATCACTGTCATTTAGTTTTGTTTTTGAGATCGGAGTCTGGTTATTCTGAGAGGAACAACTCCCAATAAATAACAGGCAAATTATAAATGAATAAAGGTATTGCATATTCAGGCTACTTTAGGGTAAATGCATTTGATATACTTTAGTAAATTTACAAACTGAATAGTAATAAATAATGGTTCAAATACTGAATTTTATTGGAGGAGAATTCATCGCACCGCACAATAATCGCTGGTTGGATAATATAAACCCGGCTACGGGTGAGAAATACGGCACTATTCCGGATTCTGATGAATCGGATGTAGCGTTGGCTGTTGAAAAGTGCCGACAAGTTCAATCCGCATGGGCTGGCACACCATTGGATAAAAAAGCCGAAATTCTTCAAAGGATTTCTGACTTAATCCTTGAAAATCTGGATAGACTGGCAGAAGCCGAAAGCATAGACAATGGTAAGCCACTTGCTCTGGCAAAGAAAATGGATATCCCACGCGCTGCACAGAATTTTTCTTTTTTTGCATCAGCGCTTAAACACTATTATTCTGAGTTTTACTTTGATCCACCGACAACTTATTCTTCTGTATTGAGAGTTCCCATAGGAATTGTAGGTTGTATTTCGCCCTGGAATTTACCTTTATATCTCTTTACCTGGAAAATTGCCCCTGCAATAGCTGCGGGTAACTGTGTGATCGCAAAGCCTTCTGAAGTTACTCCCATGACATCCTATCTATTATCAGAAATCGTTGCTGAGGCCGGACTTCCTGCAGGTGTATTAAATATAGTGCATGGTTCAGGACCTCATACCGGGAATGCAATAGTGGCACATCCGGAAATAAAAGCAATTTCATTCACTGGCGGCACAGCCACAGGAGCCATTATAGCGCGAACTGCAGCACCGATGTTTAAGAAATTGTCATTAGAACTGGGAGGAAAGAATCCAGCGGTTATTTTTGATGATTGTGATTATGATAAAATGCTAAGTGGTACTATCCGCTCTAGTTTTACTAATCAGGGGCAGATTTGCCTTTGCACCAGTAGAATTATAGTACAGGATACGATTTATGAGCAGTTCAAACAGGACTTTAAAGCACGTACAGAGTCATTACGCATTGGGAATCCATTACTACAGGAAACTGATCAGGGAGCACTAGTCTCCGCACCTCATTTGGAAAAAATTGATACGGCTGTCAAGAAAGCAATGACAGAAGGCGGACATTTGATCACCGGAGGAAAAAAAATTGAAATGAATGAAAGTAAGGGCTACTATTTCGAGCCAACCATCCTTGAAAACCTGGGTCCGGATTCATTAACAAACCAGGAAGAAATCTTTGGACCTGTAGTTACCTTACAGTCATTCCATACGAAAGAAGAAGCGCTGCAACTCGCAAATAATACGAAATATGGATTAGCTGCTACAGTCTGGAGTAAGGATACAAATATTATTCATTATATGTCACACCATCTGGAATCAGGCATTGTCTGGGTGAATTGCTGGTTGGTTCGAGATCTTCGCACTCCATTTGGAGGAGTTAAAAGCAGTGGAGTCGGGCGCGAAGGTGGATGGGATGCATTACGCTTTTTCACCGAGCCACGCAGCATAACACAAATTATTTCTTGACAAAAAAAATAGCCGCCCTGATAATCCAAGAGCGGCTTTTAAATTTATAATCAAGTATATTTATCCTTTTACTTTCTTCACTATTTGAGATATTGTATCCAGATGATTTATTTCTAAATCATCCAAAACTTTTCTATTTAAAGAAATTTCATTCTTTGCCAATCCGTGCATAAAGCTTGAATAATTAATACCTTCAGCCCGGACTGCTGCATTAATCCTTGCAATCCACAATCTTCTGAATGCTCTTTTCTTATTTCTCCGGTCACGATATGCATACTGCATACCTTTATCCAGGGCATTTTTAGCAACTGTCAAAACTTTGGATCTGGCACCGAAGTACCCACGGGCGGCTTTTAAAATTTTCTTTCTTCGCTGTCTGGAAGCTACTGAATTTACTGAACGTGGCATTGTTGTTTGTTTTTAGTACAATACAGGGTAAATATTTAATCTACTTTTGCCTGTATCCTCGTTAAAAAAATAATTTTTACTTGAGCCCCAATAAGGTTCTAACCCGGTTTTCATCCGCTTTACTGACTAAGGTCGCATCCCTTAAAGCCAGTTTCGCACGCTTACTTTTATTTCTCATCATGTGAGAAGTAAATGCCTGAAAACGCTTAATCTTACCCGAACCGGTTACTTTGAATCTCTTCTTGGCACTCGAATGTGTCTTAACCTTTGGCATAATTTTTCGTATTAAGGGTGCAAAGATATAATAATTTATTAATTCAATTGAATAAATGCAATTTTTTATAATCTGAATCCGGGTGAAAAACAACCGAATCAGAGCTCAAAACAAAATTTACACTCTGAAAACTATTTTGAGGCTTGTTTTTGTGATTTTCTAGGCGCGAGTAATACATTCATTCGCTTACCTTCCAACACTGGCAACGACTCAGCACTACCAACATCTTCCAGTTCTTTCATGAATTTAAGTAATAACAACTCGCCCCGATCTTTAAACACTATGCTCCTACCCCTGAAATGGACATAAGCTTTCACTTTTGCACCCTCAGCGAGGAAGTTTCGGGCATGTTTCACCTTAAATTCAAAATCATGATCATCCGTATTCGGTCCAAAACGAATCTCTTTGATTACAGTTCTTACTGTTTTTGCTTTTAGCTCCCTTTCACGCTTTTTCTTATCATAAAGGAACTTTTGAAAATCAATAATCTTAACTACCGGAGGTTTTGCATTCGGTGAAATTTCTACTAAGTCTAAGCCTGCCTTTCGTGCCCAATCCAATAATAAACGAGTAGAATATACCCCAGTCTCTAATGGCTGTCCGGCCACTTCACTAAGTTCATCCAGATTCTCGCCTACTAATCGGACATCAGGTATTCGAATATTTTCATTGATTCTATAGAGATCTTTCTCTTGAGTTTGCGGTTTTCTATCTCTTGCCAAATTTTAAATTTTGATTAATAATTATTTAATGGTAAATGTAAAATAAAAATGGAATAGAGTGTATATCGCCATGCATCACTCTATTCCATTCTATATAAAAAATCACAGGATCTACTCTGTTATTTTGTCTGATAATAATGTACTGGACAATTTAATACCTGTCTTATCTTCATTAAGTACAGCTTCAAAAACAGATCCTTCCTGGGGATGTTCATTCAGTATGAATTCAGCCAGCGGATCTTCGATATATTGGGACAGTTGCAGCCGGATATCTTCGGCCAGCA
>CAZGKN010000140.1:0-6294 GCA_964525915.1 uncultured Saprospiraceae bacterium
TCGCTTGCAGTACCTTATCTTCTTTCTCATGTAACTGTGCCGGATAGTCATAGTGTTGCCATTTACATCCCCCACAGATCCCAAAATGTGTACAGGGCGGTTCGACACGATGGGGCGATGGTGTATGCACCTGCTTCAGACTACCAAAATAACATCCCTTCTTTTTCTGTAAGGCCAAAAAATCAACTACATCACCGGGCACTGCACCCTCGACGAAACAAACTGTCCCATCATCAGCCCTGCCGACTGCAAACGAGCCCTCAGCGATGCCGGTGATCTTAATATTGGGTAATATCCTCGGACGGAATCGTGCCATTGATTAACGATATGGTGATTTAAGCCTGCGCATTATTATTTACCCGGGACTTAATCACCCCATTGTATCCTCCTTCCACATCTACGATATTATGGAAGCCTCTTGCCTTCAGAATGCTCGCACCGATCATACTCCTGTACCCTCCGGCACAATGAATGAAATAAGGTGTATCATTGTCGATGGTGTGGATCCAGTCATTTATATAATCAAGTGGCAGATTAACTGAATAATCCAAATGTCCCGCTTCGTACTCACTTTCCCGACGTATGTCTATGATTGAAGTTACTTCCGCTGCGTCCAATGTATCAAACGATGCAGCAGGAATACGGGTCACACTATCCGTCTCCATACCAGCTTCAGACCAGGCTTCAATACCGCCTTTCAGATAACCCAGTGTATTGTCAAAACCTACACGACTCAGTCTGATCACTGATTCCTCTTCACGACCAGCTGCAGTGACAAGCAGAATAGGCTGCCTGACATCTGCGATCAGTGCTCCCACCCAAGGTGCAAACTCACCATTGAGGCCAATATTTATGGACTGTGGAACGAAACACTTTGCGAATTCACCAGCATTACGCGTATCCAGGATCAGCGCACCACTTTCATCAGCCAACGCTTCAAAATCAGTCGGACTTAAAGCCTGCATACCGGTTTTAATTACTTCATTGATATTGGAATAGCCGGACTTATTCATCTCCACATTCATACCAAAATATTTCGGTGGAGCCGTAAGCCCTTCCAATACAGCTTCCACAAAATGCTCCTTATCGGGTTGATTCAGTGCATAATTCAGCTTTTTCTGATTGCCCAGTGTATCGGTAGTTTGCTTCATCATGTTCTTCCCACAGGCACTGCCCGCACCATGTGCCGGATACACGATCAGGTCATCGGACAAAGGCAAAATCTTTTCATACAGACTATCATACAACATTCCAGCCAGGTCTTCCTTAGTAATCTTGCCGATCTTCTGGGCCAGATCCGGTCTGCCTACATCACCCAGAAATAATGTATCTCCACTAAAAAGTGCATGTTCATGTCCTGTCTCATCAAAGAGCAGGTAACAGCTACTTTCAAGTGTATGCCCTGGTGTATGGATGACTTTAATCGTGACCTTGCCTATTTGAAATTCCTGTCCATCAACAGCACACACGACATCAAACTCCGGTGTGGCTGATGGTCCATAGACTATCGATGCACCGGTTTGGCGGCTCAAATCGATATGTCCGCTCACAAAGTCAGCATGGAAATGTGTCTCAAAGATATACTTAAGCTTTGCACCATCCCGCTCCAGACGCTCCAGATAAGGTTTTACTTCACGAAGTGGATCTATAATGGCTGCTTCACCTTCCGAAGTGATATAATAAGCCCCCTGTGCGAGGCATCCGGTGTAGATTTGTTCTATTTGCATTGTGTAAATCTTCTGTTTTTATTCAATTCATTTTACCTTGACAACATAAAATAACAAAATTTTATTTATTTGGTTTTCACAAGTTTCTTTGTTTGAGTCTATCTATTTTATGTAACTTAGCCATTATTTTTATTCCTATCGGAATGGCTGAGACAGAGAAATTTACAGTAACTATAGACGGGAAAACCATTCAGGTCGATCCCGGGACAACCATCTTGCAGGCTGCCAGAGCTATTGGCGGCGAAGTTGTACCACCAGCGATGTGCTATTATACTCCATTGGATGAGAGTGGTGGCAAGTGCCGCACTTGCCTGGTAGAAGTATCCAAAGGTTCGGAGAAAGACCCGCGCCCAATGCCAAAATTAGTGGTATCCTGCCGTACTACCGTCATGGATGGTATGGAGGTGAAAAGCAACAGTAGCGAGCGTGTACAGGAGAATCGCAAGGGTGTAGTCGAATTTCTGCTGATCAATCACCCGATTGACTGCCCGGTATGTGATCAGGCTGGTGAGTGTGATCTGCAGGATCTGAGTTTTGAATATGGATTTGCACACTCCCGCTATGACTTCGTCAAGCGCACCTTTGATCCGATGGATTTCGGTCCGTATATTAAACTGCACATGAACCGCTGCATCCACTGTTACCGATGCGTATTTGTCGCACAGCAACTTACAGATGGTCGGGTACATGGTATGTTGGGAAGGGGTGACATGTCTGAGATCACCACCTATATAGAAAAAGCCATAGAGAATGATTTCAGTGGCAATATGATTGACGTCTGCCCGGTAGGAGCACTGACTGACCGCACTTTCCGTTTCAAAAGCCGCGTATGGTTTACCAAGCCCTTAGATGCACACCGGGATTGCCCAACCTGTTGTGGCAAGGTCGCACTGTGGATGGTAGGCGATGAGATATTCCGTGTTACTTCACGTAAAGATAAGTATGGTGAAGCCGAGGGCTTCATCTGTAATACCTGCCGCTTCCACACAAAAGAGCTAAATCAGTGGGTCATAGAAGGACCGCGCCATATCAATAGACACTCAGTGATCTCACAGGGACACTACGAACTGCCCCTCGAAGAGCAGAAGCAGATTCCCAATGTGTGATGAGGTAAAGGTTTGAATATTTTTTACGCTACCCGAAAAGCCTGAATCAGGATTGATTTTCACTATGCGTCTTTCGTGTAAACACTATTGATAATTACATCCTGTATTGTTCCTAAGATTTTTTGTTGTCTTTCCTGGCCAGATATGAATTCCCTTCAGAAATATTTTCTTTCTTTGTCACAGGAATAAATTTGACAGCGTATTGTCCTATCTTTGATATTAAGCTACCCAATTTTGACAATAAATTTTTAAAAACACCACAACAATGAAAAAATTAATCAGTATAAAATTCACCCTTTTTCCCATACTATTATTGGTAATTAATACCGTTTCTTTTGGCGCGCACATTTCAGTAGGCAGCGGATCAGGTGAATTGATTATTGACAATGCCTTTGAGACTTATGGATTACATACCGGGGATACTATTTTCATTAATCCCGGAATTTATGATTATTTAATTGTGAAGAATCACACCAGTCAAATAAACATCATTGGAGTGGAAAATGTAATCTTTGATTACAAAGGAAGCACGCTGTATAGCCTCTTATACAACAATAAAAACCTGCATTTTGAAAATTTTACCTTTCGCAATGGAACATATCGTGGACTCCATGTCGAGGGCGAATGTGACGGAATGGTTATAAAAAATATCCGTTTCAGAAATATTCCGGATGTCCAGTTGTTTTTTACTGATCTGCCCGATTATGACGGATCCGATTCTACCCGCAGGGACAATATCACCATCGATGGTGTGCAGGTCGATCAATGCAGTTATAACTCCATCGTATTGCCCTGGGGATTTAACTCAGTGATAAAAAACTGTGTCATCGACAGTACGATCGGTACTCAGGGAGTGGCTATGTATCTGCATTATTGTAAAGATATTCAGGTATATGACAATACATTTACCAATATCAATTTGGGTGGAACCGTACACAATGGTGTTATCGTGATGTCCGGCGAGGGCCGGATATTCAATAATAACTGTATTAATTATCAGGGTGACTTTATCCGGGGGCGGGCATATTCTATGGATCGTGAAGGCCCACAGGATGTCGGTGAACTTCTGGTGTACAATAACTTTGTGTGGAATTCCCGGAAATATGGTTTCATGGAATTACAATCCTTTGATGATACCAGTGGTGTCAACGTGTATGGTCCGGGCACTGTACATTCCGGTCGATTTAAGATTTACAACAATACCGCAGGTCGCATGCGGGATCTCGACTATGAACGCGGTGGCAGTATGTTTTCGCTCTATACCTTTGCGCGCAATGATCATGAGATTAAGAACAATGTGGTCTTCTTCCCCAGGACTGATGCACCACCAGAGGCAGTTCACAGTCAGACCACCGCTATATTCAACATGAACGGAGGTTCGATAGATCAGGTCGATACCGCCAGTAACTATTATTTCACCGACTGGAGCCAACTCGCTGATAGTGTGCAGGGAAACCTCTTATCAACCAGCCTCCTGATAGATAAAGGCGTAAGTATTCCTTATTTTGATAGGGACTATGCCGGAGTAACCAGACCACAGGGAGCAGCCTGGGATGTAGGCAGGATGGAGTATGTATCGGCATCAAATAAAATCCGGGAAAATAAAGCTAATCAGATATCAGTAATAATTTATCCTAATCCATTTACTCAGGTGTTCACAATTGAGACAACTTCAGTTTCAAACGAATTAAATGCTGTTTTTTCAATATTTAATGCTTTGGGTGAAAAAATAATGGAACATAATGTAAAACTATTGTCAGGCAAGAACAAGTACCCGATTGATCTTGATGGCTATCCTGCCGGAATTTATTTACTAAAAATAATCAAAAATAACCGGCTGGCCGGGACTGTGAAATGTGTAAAAATATAATTGAGAAGAGAAGCGCTATTTATTTACTTTACAGAGCCGCTAAATTTTTGTAATTATTCCCTTTATTTCTCATTTCTCTATTTGCTGCTTCACCTTGAATTCATTGTACTTCGTTTCTAAAAACTTGAAACCTGCATCCCGGTACTCCAGCGTTCCGACAGTAAAATGATCCCCGGGATAGTACGCGAAAATAAACCCTGTATTCAGTTTATGCATTTCCTGGTCAAATAAGTGAACTGCATCATTCAGTAGGAAATTATCCTGTTCACCTACACTTACACGTATTTTCCCATGAAGGTCAGACTGTAATTCAGGCCAGTTAGTCCTTAGATACAATGATATATCATACTTTTTCCAATGTTCTGCTATTTCAGAGTGAATTGCACCTGTCACAGCATCACATAATTCCCCCGGAGATCCATTATTGTTTCTGGGGCTGAAAACTGCATTAAAGGAATGCATCTGCTCTCCTCTGGAAATTACATTTTCCATTTGATAGGCTTGTTTTTGTGATGCCCATGGTATTTTTCCTGCGACGGTAGCCATCTCATGTAATGTACTGTCTTTGCCATAATACATATTCTTGTCAGTGTATAGATTTATTCGCTGAAAACTTCTGAAATCCACCGGATCCGGAGAAGAGGACCAACAGGCAGTAAATATTCGGGGATAATGTGATTGCAACCAAAGTACGGTCCATCCTCCACTACTATGTCCGGCAAGAAATCTGGCTGAATCACACCTAAACTTTCGCTCTATCTCAGGTATTAATTCCTTAGTAAGTGCATCACCCCAGGGACCATTGTTATCGCTATTTGCATATACACTATGACCTAAAGGGCATTGACCATCGAGTATCACTCTGATACATGGTGTCGTATCCATCGGTGCATTGGCATTAGCCATACCTGACATCCTGTGATAATCCCCTCCGTAACCATAGACAAAATACAATACAGGATATCTTCTGTCTTTGTACACATTATACTTTTCTGGCAGCCACACAGCAGCATTGATAGTAGTTGGTCTTCCATAAAAACTGGTCAGTAATTTAGATGGCACTTTTATTTCCCGGACGAAATCCGTTTCTTTAAAATTTTCTACGGGAATTATTTGATCACAAACTATATCAAAAAAATCATTTCTATCCTTGCTAAAAATTACTTGTACCACTTTATTATAAATATTTCCGGGACTACCGGCTATGGCCCGACCGCCCAAATTATTATCCCAAACGATCTGTGCATAATATGTTCCTCGCTCTATATCCGTCAAAGGCACCGGATAAGAGATTGCAGCATCATCAAACAAAACCGCCTCATTTGGCTTAATATCCTTAACAGCAATTCGAAAGCATGGAAATGCATCTATACCCACTCTACCATCCTTCGGGCTTTTATTCTCTTTCGATAAATACAGATACACATTGCCTGAAAAGCTTTTCTGAGTATCCGATTTATATCTGACACTTATTTTCTGCGCATTAGCAGTGAATAAAAAGAATGAAAGAAAAGTAAAAGTCAAAAAGGTATTGCGATTATTCATTTGTTCTTGATGGAGCTTTGATTGCCATAAACGCAAGCAGTGTTCC
>CAZGKN010000141.1:0-6269 GCA_964525915.1 uncultured Saprospiraceae bacterium
GCGCCAATGACGGTGGTTCGCCTGAAAATCTATCTGACCTGCTTGCGAGACAAGTAAATCCGGATACCGGTGAAAAGGTCTTTAATACGGCCACTTCTGCATCTTTGATCGTATTTTATCTTTTTGCACTACAGTGTCTTAGCACATTAGCTGTAGTCAAAAAAGAAACAAACAGTTGGAAATGGCCGATGATTCAACTATTCGCATATTCCGGCCTTGCTTATTTAGCATCTTTTATTGTTTATCAACTATTGTCATAGCTATTTCCTAAAGCAAAGAGAAAATAAAATAATTGTACCTTTGAACGGTTGTTGTCCAAACCAGAAATTAAAGGAGAGATGTTTAAAGTAATACGTACAGTAATCGGCCTGGCATTTATCTATACTTGCTTTACTTCCTGTATTCCCAATAAGCCACAAAATGAAATTGGCTTCAATCTGGATATTACAAAGCGTGAAGTTCAGTTAGCTTATGAAGCAGGATTTAAACATTCTAAAGACAGTTTACTTACCTTTTTAAGCAATCAGAATCCAACTATCCGGTACATTGCGTTAAATGCCTTCGCATCAATGCAAGATACTTCAGTAGTCGATACGATAGGTAGATTGCTGGCAGATGAAGATCAGGTAGTACGTACAGCTGCAGCTTATACATTGGGGCAGATCAGAAATGTTGCTGCAGAGCCAATCCTGACTAAGAGTTTTGTAAAATTTGATAGTCTGAATAAAAATGCAGTTTTCAATGCTACTATTCTGGAAGCTTTGGGCAAATGTGGCACATCCAAGACATTGGAATTGCTTTCATCCATACATTCCTATCAACCTTCAGATTCCATACTCAATACCGGTCTTGCCCGGGGCTTGTATCGATTTGCGCTTAGAGGGATGAGCATTGATGCCGGAACAAATCTGATGTTAAGAATGCTTATAAACCCTGCCTATTCTTATGAGACAAGACTATATGCAGCCAACTACTTTAGCCGATTAAATGAACAATCATTAAAAACGCATACGGATACTTTAATTTCAGTGTATCATGCTTTACATAATCGAAACCTACAAATGCCCCTAATTACCGGAATTGTAAAAGGCAATGCTGCGAAAGCTACTAATTTTCTACTTCATAATCTAAAAACAGAATCTGATCACAAACTAAAAGTTGCGTTAATATCCAATCTACAAAGCCTGCCTTATGCCGAGGGAGATACTATTGCATTCACGTATATAAAAGATGGAGATGATTTGATAGCCCGACTTGCAGCACAATATTTATTTGATAAAGGCAATGCCATTGATGCTCAAAAATATTTTGATAAATTTTCTGATCCAAATACCAATTCTGCCTGTCATCTGGAGTTATTAGGTGCATCAAATAAATTTTTGGTTTATAATAAGAAAAATATCCCGCTGAAATCAGGGATAAATGCCTTATTGAAGGATTCACTACTTAGGATTCCGGATGTATATCGCAAAGCTGATATTATCCGTTTTTTGGCCGGTGATGTCACTAATTTTACATTTATTCACGATGTCACGGACAGAGCACCGGATAAAATAATACAAGTAGTAGGGATGGAATCGTATGGTGATATTCTTGCCAATCCTTATTTTGCGACTATCTATCGCTCTAATTTTATTGTTTATAAAAAACAAATTTTCGGATACATTATTGACGGTTTACTTTCAGGAGATGTAGGTCTGGTTTCAACAGCAGCATCAACTCTCCGGAGACCTGAATTAGCATTCAAAGCCTTCCTGCCCAGTGATTCCATATTTAAAATAGCGCTTAAGCGAATCAAATTACCTGAGGATGCAGAAGCATATACTGAAGTTGCAAAAACACTATCCTATTGGAACGGGAAGCCACCCATTGCCTTACCCGATAAAGGTTTTAGAATGTTAGACTGGGCTGTACTAAATAATATAAATGATTCCACACGATGTGAAATTATTACTGATGCAGGAAATATTATTATCCATTTAAAACCGTCAATCGCTCCTCTTACAGTAGCGAATTGGATTGAATTGGTAAAACGCAATTATTTCAATGGGAAAGTTTTTCATCGGGTAGTTCCGAATTTTGTGATACAAAGTGGCTGTAACCGGGGTGATGGCTTTGGATCGATGGATTATCTCATTCGCTCTGAGTTACCTATGGTGTATTATGATAAACCCGGCAAAGTAGGCATGGCTTCTGCCGGACTGAATACTGAAAGTTGCCAGTTTTTTATAACTTCAATGCCTACACCACATCTGGATGGACGATATACACAATTCGCTGAATTAGTCTCAAATCCTGAAATTTTAGAAAAAATCCAAAGAGGCACTAAAATCAAAAAAATTACGATTAAATAAATAAAAATGCAAGAGACACCACTAACAGCAACCCATCAATCATTGGGTGCACGAATGGCAGAATTTGCCGGTTTCAATATGCCCATTTCTTACTCAGGAATTATTGACGAACATCTGGCTGTAAGAAATGCCGCTGGAATGTTTGATGTAAGCCACATGGGTGAGTTCATTGTAAAAGGGAAGGATGCACTGGCATTTGTCAATAATGTCACATCGAATAATGTTGCTTCATTAAAACCAGGAGAAATTCAATATTCTTGTTTTCCAAACACACAGGGTGGCATCGTTGATGATTTATTAGTCTATCGGTTATTCGAAGATCAGTGTGCAGAAGGTGAACAGGCCTATATGCTGGTAGTCAATGCCGGTAATATCCAAAAAGACTGGGATTGGATATCCCAATACAAACCAGAGAATGTCCGGCTGATAAATATTTCAGATCAAACTGCTTTACTTGCACTCCAGGGACCAAAAGCCACACAAATCTTATCGCAATTAACCGATACTGAGATTGGCAAAATAGCCTATTATAATTTCCTGAAAGGAACAGTGGCGGGTGAAGAAAATATTCTAATCTCAGCTACCGGTTATACGGGTTCTGGTGGATATGAATTATACTGTAGAAATGATCAGGTGTTAAAGCTATGGGATGCCATCATGCTTGCAGGTAAGGATCTGGGATTGTTGCCTGCCGGACTCGGCGCCAGAGATACATTAAGACTTGAAATGGGTTTCTGCCTCTATGGCAATGATATTAATGACGATACTTCTCCATTAGAAGCAGGATTAGGTTGGATCACTAAACTTAAAAAAGAAACATTCATTGGTAAAACTATGATTCAGGCATTAAAAGAGGAGGGGATCAAACGCAAACTAATGGCATTTACCATGAAAGATAAGCGCGTGCCCCGTCATGGTTATACTATCGAAAATATATCCGGAGATGTCATTGGTGAAGTTACATCCGGCACCATGTCTCCATCACTAGGTATTCCCATCGGACTAGGATATATCAATATAGATGGTCTGGGTGACAATCAGGAAATAATTATCGATATCAATCAGAAGAAGTATGGTGCTTCATTAACCACATTACCTTTTGTTGATACCAGTCTGAAATAAACATTTTAATTTTCTATCCTAATTGGATATAAAAGAACAAATACTTACTAAATATCATCATTCTCCGAAGCTGCAACAAGCCTTGCTTGATGTAAGCTCAGGGAGAAGCCACGTCTTTTTCGATAATTGCCAGGGATCACTGCCCGGTATTTTATCCTCAGCTATTCATCGCTTTCAACTTCGTGACAGTCTGCAGTTATTCATCTTATCATCAAAAGATGAAGCGGCCTACATGTATGACACATTGGTTACCTTCTGTGGTGAAGCATCTATTTTGTTTTTCCCGGATTCATTCAAAGCTCCCGGAAACTTTCAAAGATTTGATCAAAATAATGTTCTTTCCCGTACTGAAATCGTCAGTTTGCTGGAAAAGCCTCTGAAGCAAAAAATAATTGTCTCTTATACAGAAGCAGTATTTGAGAAAATTAGCAAAGCAGCAACCATTAACTCCCACAGGATAAATATCACCACAGGTGAGATGCTGGATCAGGATTTTGTAATCGAAATGCTGCATGAATATGGCTTCCAGAGAGTAGATTTCGTATATGAGCCCGGTCACTTCGCGATAAGGGGATCGATAATCGATATTTTCTCTTATAGTAATGAATTACCTTACAGGATCCAGCTGGATGGAGATATCATTGAGAAAATTAAAATATTCGATCCTGAAAGTCAATTGTCAAACAGGAATGTCAGTCAACTCTCTCTCTTACCAAGTACAAATAAACTGCTTGAATCTGAGAAAATTAATCTGTTAGAAGCACTACCTGCGGATTCATTATTGTGGATTCAGGATGCAGACATGCTTCAAATTGATTTTGAAAAATGCGCAGGTAATATTGAAAATCTTCGAAATTCCGCTTATCAAATCGAAGGCGAAGAATTGATGAATTACATTTCTGCAGATAACTTCATCGATCCAAACCTTATATTCCGACATATCAATGAATTCAGTTGCTTTCACCTGACAAAGACTCAAAACTTAACTACAAAGAATACGATTAAATTCAACATCCTTCCACATCCACAAATAAACAAGCATTTTAAACTTTTAATCGGTCATCTTGAAACAAGTAATAAAAAAGGGATTAGTGTTTACTTTTTTTCGGAAAGCAACAAACAAATAAACCGACTGGAATCAATCTTCAGTGATCTGGATAGTGAGTTGATGTTTCAACCGGTAATCGGTTCAGTCAATGAAGGTTTTATTGACGAAGATGTGAAAATAGAAATCCTGACTGACCATCAGGTTTTTCAACGATATCACAAATATAGCCTGCGCAAAGGTTTCACCAGAGACCATGCAGTTACACTCAAATTGTTGCAGGAATTACAACCCGGAGACTTTGTCACACACATCGATTACGGCGTGGGTCGCTTCTCAGGCCTCGAGACGCTGGATGTGAACGGAATCAAACAAGATTCGGTACGGATATTTTATAAAAACAATGATATACTCTACGTAAGTGTAAATTCACTGCACAAACTCAGCAGATATATAGGGCGCGAAGGTGATGCACCTGTCCTCAGCAAGCTGGGTAGCGATACCTGGAAGCAATTAAAACAACGGACCAAAAAGAAAGTAAAAGATATTGCGGCTGAGTTGATCAAACTATATGCGCTTCGCAAAGCCAGTCAAGGTTTTGCTTTTGCTCCTGATAGCTACGAACAAACCGAATTGGAAGCTTCATTTATTTATGAAGATACACCAGATCAGGCAACGGCAACTCAGGACGTCAAGGATGATATGGAGCAACCCTACCCTATGGACAGATTAATCTGTGGCGACGTTGGTTTTGGAAAGACGGAAGTGGCGATCAGAGCCGCCTTTAAAGCGATCAATGATGGTAAACAAGTAGCAGTACTGGTACCAACAACAATCCTGGCACTCCAACATTATAAAACTTTCAAATCACGTCTTGAAAACTTTGGTGTAGAAATTGATTATCTCAATCGGTTTAAATCGGCTAAAGAAAAGAAAGAGATTTATTCGAACATAAAATCCGGTCAATTGGATCTGGTAATTGGGACACATGCCTTACTAAACAAGGAAATCGAATTTAAGGATATAGGTTTATTAATCGTAGATGAAGAACAAAAATTCGGTGTAAGTGCAAAGGAAAAGATTCGTGGAATAAAATCAAATGTCGATACTTTGACGCTGACTGCCACTCCTATACCACGCACACTGCAGTTTTCATTAATGGCCGCAAGAGATTTGTCTATGATGCGTACCCCGCCTCCCAATATGCAACCTATCCATACGGAAATTCGCCTGTTTGACTATCAATTCATAGTAGATGGTATCCGACATGAATTAGCCAGGGGTGGGCAGATATTTTTTGTCCATGACCGCATAAAAAATCTGGATGAAATTGCTTCAATACTCGAAAAATGGATTCCTGATGCTTCTATACTTACTGCACATGGTCAGATGGATAGTAAGATTCTCGAAGAACGATTGCTCAAGTTCATTAATGGCGAGATTGATGTATTGGTATGTACTAATATTATTGAAACAGGTCTGGACATCAGTAATGCGAATACAATTTTCATTAATAATGCCCAGCATTATGGTTTGAGCGATCTACACCAATTACGCGGTCGTGTAGGCAGATCAAACAGAAAAGCATACTGTTATTTACTGGCACCACCGATGTCAACACTCAATAATGAATCGCGCAAACGATTAAAGACAATTGTAGAATTCTCCGGATTGGGCAGTGGTTTTGAAATCGCAATGCGTGATTTGGATCACAGAGGCGCCGGAAATTTATTAGGAGCAGAACAAAG
>CAZGKN010000142.1:0-6258 GCA_964525915.1 uncultured Saprospiraceae bacterium
GACTCTACACCTGTCAGCCGCCTGGACTCATTAATCCTGCCGGATACTACCGCGCTTTCTCCACCATCTGACTCTGCGGCAGATAGTACCCGGATATTGAAGGCTTATCACAATGTTAAGCTCTTTTCCCGACAGTTTCAAGGCATCAGTGACTCACTGTATTATAGTTCAGTGGATAGCACATTTAAGATGTATCGCAATCCTGTTCTGTGGAGCGATACTACAAACCAATATAAGGCAGATACACTTTATATCAGTCTTAAACAGAAAAAACTTCATCAGATACGGCTCGATCAACATGCATCCATTTTTTCGACGAAAGATGAAAAGTATTTTAATCAGATGACCGGAGAGGAGATTATCTCATTTTTTGAAGGCGGGAAGTTGAAATACCTGACAGTAGATGGTACAGCCCGAACAGTCTTTTATGATCAGGAAGGCGATAGCACCTATCACGGTGTGAATACGTTGGAATGTGCACGCCTAAAGGTCTGGTTTTTGGATAATAAAATTGATAAAATCCGATTTTACAAGAAAAATGATGGAATCTATTACCCGATGTCTAAGGCTAACCACGCTGAGATCCAATTAAAAGGTTTTAGTTGGTTGATTGACTCCAGACCAAAAAATCTGCAGGAGATGCGTGCCAATGGTGCGAATGTACGACCATTGGAATAAAGCTATTTTGGATTTTATAATTTGGAAATAATATCTGTATCTTTCTGTTTTCTATTATGTACTTTATTAAAAACAGATTGATCTTCATCATTGTCAATACTTTGATTCTTCTATTAATCGGTGAATCATTTATATTTTTAATTTATGGTGAGAAATCAAAACCAATTGTAATTCTTGTTGAACTTCCGTTTTTTATTCTGGGATCCTGGATTTATCATTTTGCAAAATCAACTTCTGGGGACAAGCAAAAGAAATTAGATTAGTGGATAGCTTAACTATGTAATCAAGTGATTTTATCAAAAACAAAAAGCCCACCAGTAAAAAATGGTGGGCTTTTAAACAAATATTTAGTCTTTCGTTATTCGCCGACTACATCGACAAAAGTCCGGTCATTTCTTCCTTTTCTGAAAGCAACGACACCGTCAGTCAATGCATAAATTGTATGGTCTTTTCCTATACCGACATTATTGCCCGGATGGAAACGTGTACCTCTCTGTCTGATAATAATATTGCCGGCGATGGCTGCTTGTCCGCCAAATAATTTGACGCCCAGTCTTTTGCTCATACTGTCCCGACCGTTATCAGAGCTACCTACTCCTTTCTTATGTGCCATTATTTATAGGTTTTATTCTTGATTAATTATTCTTCTACTCTTCCGCCTTTCAAGTCGTCTTGCAAAGCCTTTAGTTCATCCATTTTACCCTCTGCAGCCAGTTGAGCTTGCTGTCCCCAGGTACCCGGATCCATTGCATGGTACACGCCGCCTTGTGCATCAAGTATAGCCTTCACACTCTCTACAGATGCCTGCGCTAATTCAGTGAATGTAAAAATGCCATGGTCATTCAATAACTGCTTTACTTTCGGACCGATGCCTTCGATGATCACCAAATTGTCCCCTTTAGCCGTTTTCGGTGCTTTTACTGCCTCAACGACCACTTCTGGTTCTGCTTTCTTTGCTTTTGGTTTCTCAACGGTTATCGGAGCTGCAACTACTTTTGTTTCTTTTTTCTTTGAAGCACCTGAACCGGCGATCAAAGAATTAATCTCTACCAAAGTAAATTGTTGTCTGTGTCCATTCTTCTTACGGTAACCTTTTCTTCTTTTCTTTTTGAAGACAATTTCCTTGTCTCCTTTTACGAGTTCTTCTATGACAGTGGCATTGACACCAGCACCATCCAGTAGGGGTGTGCCGATGACTGCTTTATCGCCATCCACTATCATATGTACATCTTCGAAAGAGACTTTGTCTCCTTTCTTTGCATCTAACCGGTGGACGAAGACCTTCTGGCCTTCCTCAACTTTGAACTGCTGACCGGCTATTGAAACAATTGCATACATAATTATAATTACTTATTTTATTTAAAAAACGCACAAAGATAAGGATTTATCAGATATTTAAAAGAAAAAGGTAATTTAAAGTATATCTTTCAGGTAAAGAACAATTTTGTGTCTTTGTCCGGCGCGGTTTATGGTTAATCTGACCTTTTCTTTTTTTGTACTACTGAGTATATTATTGATGGTCGGGAGCGATATCCAGGAAGCTGGAATTGCATTGATCTTACGGATCCTGTCTCCGGGAAGTAATCCGGCTTTTTCAGCGGGTGAATCCGGACCTACTTCCTTGATCAGGTATTCATTCAGGTATAATCCTGTTGCGATGACCAGTAAACCACTCCTGTCAACCTGGGTAGGGAGATAATAACTTTTATTGGGAGTCAGATAGATGGCTTCATGCTTATAATCTACCAATACGAGGTATTTACTAATCAATACATTGCCAAACAATCCTTCTTTCTTACTTTCATCATTGATTAATGCCGTAGAATCCATTGTAGAGAAATGTGTGATGATGTTTTTCATCCTGAAAGTATCAATTCCTATTTCCTGATATTTTCCTATGAATCCATTGATCGGACCACCCATTCCCATGCCAAGATAACCGGTGATTAGTTTGTCCGGGACAGCGATACCAGCTTTTCGTGCATTATAAAGTAGTAAACTCATTGTAGCACCTGTATCAAATAGGAGTAATGTTTTTATTTTTTCTTTATGGTTTTGAGCGTCCAGAGTCGCATGTACATAGGGTTTGCCGTCTATCTATGTTGCATCAATATTGGTGTAGCCCGGATCGATTTCTGTTTTATCGGCGTCATACACATGAATCATATTGTTCTCATAATCAATCTGTACTATTTTATTCTGAAACATGTTGTTTCCTACAATACCGGACAGGTGAAAACCGAAATATTTATCCAGGTCAAAGATATTTTCATTGAGTACCAGCATATTTAATGTAAAGCTCTTATCCTGGCTGGTACTGGCTTTGATATTTAATGCTACCTTGGCAGTAAGCGATTTGGTCAGATCCGAGCCCATGATGCGGATTTCATTGACCATTTTAAAATTCAGAATTTCGGCAATTTCTTTATCAAAAAAGATAGAATTTTCTGAGCCGGTGTCATAGATAAATTTACATTCCGCTACGTCATTTATTCTGAGTTTCAAAATGATGAAATTATTGATTATCTCAAATGGCATACTAACCGGTGTGGTCCGGCTTTTTAATTGATTCGAGTGTAGAAATGAGCACTGGGTAAAGACAATACTAGTTAGTAAGACAGTCAGAACTAGAAAGTGAAATTTTCTCATCAGTCAGGTACATTTCGATAGTAAATATAAGTTCTTAGCGTATATTAATCAATGTACCCGATCGCCGCGTGGTATGAGCGATTTCATCACTTCGCCTTCATATCGTAAATATTCCTGCCATCTTGTAGCAACTTTTTCTTTATCTCCATATAGATAAGCCAGATCCAGAAACAGGCGATAATGTCCGGCTTCTGAGACCATAAACTGATGGTAAAATGCGCGAAGTTCTTCATCCTGAAGATGCGTGGATAAGATCCGAAACCGTTCGCAACTTCTGGCTTCTATCAATGCTTGTACTAATAGCTTTTCGATCAAACGCTCCTGTGGACTTCCTCCTTTCTTCTCAAATTCCAGGAGCTTGAGTACATAGTGATCTTTTCGTTGCTTGCCGAGTTGTAATCCTTTTTTCTTTAACAAAGCTAAGACCATTCTGAAATGTCCCCATTCCTCTGTCACTATTGGAGAAACTTTATCAACGAGTTCTGTTCTGTCGGGGTTTGACTGAATGAGGCTGATGCAGGATGATGCTGCTTTCTGCTCGCAGTATGCATGATCAGTCAAAATCTCCTCCAGACTCATTTCAGTCAGTGAAGCCCAGCGCGGATCCGTCGGTAATTTTAGTCCCAGCATTACAAATGTTTTAGGCAGTCAAGTTGATTTTGGAAGAAGTCAAGATTGGTTACTTCATATTCTTCGTATCCTGTGGACCAGGTAAGCCGGACCGCATCTACCAGCGCGTTTCTCAACACTTTCTGATTGTCCCGGTTGATTGCATATCCTACTCTGTATATCGTCTCATTCGCGTTCTCATTGATCACACCGCCATCACTGACGGCTGAGTATAGATTTACGATTTCACCATCAATTAACTTTACTGAAAGTTGTGACCCTTGATTGATAACGCCATATTCTATCCGGGCTGTCTTGGAAGCAACGGTGATTCTCAATTGAAGATACATCTGTCCGGTAGCGAATTTACTGAGATAAGCTTCACAGGTGATATAATTCTTGCCTTTCAGATAGGGAGCTACTTGTTTGTCTGTATAAGTAAAAAACAACTCACGTTGTAACTCAGTTACTTTCTTTTTAGTATATTCATCCACACCTTCCCGGGCAATCTGGCAATTATAGGCAGGCGGATGATCAAGCAGGTTTCCTCTGATAGTTTCATTGTAAGATTTATAAGGCGTAGAATTGATAGATTGTGGCTGAGGCACAGCTTCAGAATTCGTTTTTTGATTCTCCTTTACTTTAGATTCTACATTAGTATTATTTGTCGGATTTGGTACTTCTGTTTGAATAGTCGCCTGTGTTGCCAACACAGAATCACCCGGCTCATAAAATCGCCAGGAGCCATCATCATACCGGACGATCTTCTCACCGGATGCATTGGTAGTGATTTTCTGGGCAAACAGACTTTGTGCGCTGATTAGTAATATTGCGCTTAATATAATTGTACTGCTGGTCCACTGACCGATAATTTTGTTTGGAGTACAGAAAAATAACTGAGTTGCATTCATTTTAAAAATGCTGACTGCAATTGAGTTTTTTGTATTTTGATGTTTATGCATCCGGGTATAACAAATTAAATTTTTATACTGAATTAATCTGGTTCTGTTTCCACTGTTTACTATCTTTTTACTTCACAACATTCATTTTATTGAGCGTTATAAATATGAAAATGCAAACAGTCAGTCGGTCAAAATATTACTTCAGAATTTATCGCAAACTTACTAATATGCAATGATATTGCCTTAATAGTATATACATTTGTAACAGATAAATATTCTGATAAAACAAATACATCGCTATTAATCACATTTTTGAAATAGGTTTTCTGTCTATCCGGATCTGGGATTTGCTGGATATAATCATTGTCGCATTTATTATTTTTAGACTATATCGCCTGTTGAAAGGTGGACTGGCACTTTATATATTCCTGGGTATTGTGTTTCTATTTCTGCTTTGGTGGATAGTAACGGTACTAAAGATGGAGTTATTGACGATGATTCTCAATCAATTTGTCAGTGTCGGAGTAATTGCCTTAGTCATTATTTTCCAGCCTGAGATACGAAAATTTCTTATAGTATTGGGGAATAATGCGATCAAGGGTAATCTACCAATTTTCAAAGGCCGGTTATTCCGGATGATGAAAACAGTGAAAGAGGAATCACCAATTGTTGTACAGCTTAATTCTGCAATTGCCCGGCTGGCAAAAGATCGTACCGGGGCATTGATTGTGATTGCCAATGATTTAAATTTTCCGGGTATTGAGGATTCAGGTATTCTGATTAATGCAGATGTATCGAAACAGTTGATTCTGAGTATTTTTATGAAGGAATCACCTTTGCATGATGGGGCAGTAGTTATTTACAGCAATAAAATCTATAAGGCGAGTTGTATCCTGCCTGTCTCAGACAGTATAAATATTCCTGCGAGTGCAGGCTTGCGACATCGGGCAGCACTGGGACTGAGTGAAGTGAGTGATGCGACCATCTTTGTTGTATCAGAAGAGACCGGGCATATTTCTTATGCACACAGAGGTAAACTGGTCACCGGATTGGATGATGAAGAAGTACTCAATACGCTGCGTAATTCACTTTCCTTCGGAATAGGGATCAATGAAGAATAAATTATGTATTAATTAAAACTATTGGACCACACCTGTGATAATGGGCTCCTGATTGATATGATCTGATTCTATCTCTCCATCTCTGAGCCGGATGATACGATGGGCATATTCTGCGATGTCCGGTTCGTGTGTGACCAGAATGATAGTATTGCCCGCTTCATACATCGAATTAAATATAGCCATTATTTCAATGCTCGTCTTGGTGTCCAGATTTCCAGTCGGTTCATCAGCAAGGATGATCGCCGGATCATTGACGATAGCGCGCGCGATTGCTATGCAGGACGGTCACGTCGAACGCG
>CAZGKN010000143.1:0-6204 GCA_964525915.1 uncultured Saprospiraceae bacterium
GGGCTGACAGGCACACTTGCCACAGGCGATATCAACAGCACCAACTTCATCACCACCTACAATACCGCTCCTGAATATGCACAGTCCGTTACCGCAAGCAAGCGTATAAGAGGCGCTGTTACCGGCGTGAAAACCGCCATCATCGGTACCGCAAATTATTTGTATGTACTCAACATTTATGACAGCCATGGCAGGGTGATACAGACCCAATCCACCAACTACAGCGGTGGCAAAGACACCACCACTGTACAATACAGCTTTACCTCACAAGTGCTGCGTAGCTTTGTACGGCACAGGAAGCAGGGTGCCAATGCCCAAAGCCATACCCTGCTTACGAAGTATGCGTATGATGCAGGCGGCATGCTGACCACCATCCACCGGCAGGCCGATGGCAAAGCAACTGTACAGACTACCACACAAACTTACAATGAGTTGGGGCAGATGGTTACACAAACCCTTGGCCCATCATTAGAGACCCGCACCTTCAGCTATAACATCCTCGGGGCGCCCGATGGTATCAATAAAAACTTTGCCCGGAGCCTTGATAACGATAACTGGTTTGGCGAGGCAATATCTTACGATTACGGATTTACCCAAAGCAGGAAGGACGGTATGATCTCCGGCACTGAGTGGCGCAGCAAAGGAGATGGAAAGCAAAGAGCCTATGGCTACACTTACGATGCAGCAGGCAGGCTTACCAAAGCAGATTTTTCACAGAAAGACGGAAGCTGGGGCACAGGCGCAGGAGTGGACTACACACTGCGTGGCCTCACTTACGATGCCAATGGCAACATCCTGACCATGGCACAGAAAGGGTTGAAGATAAATACATCACCTGTAATTGACAGTCTTGTCTATGGCTATGCCGCCAACAGCAACCAACTGCTGTATGTTACCGATAAGACAAACGATACTGCGGCTCACTTAGGCGACTTTACCGAGATCAACAACAACACGACCCAGGACTACTGGTACGACGGCAATGGCAACTATACCAAAGACAACAACAAAGGCATAAGCGCAGTAACCTACAACTTCTTGAACTTGCCGCAGCAGATCACCGTGACAGGCAAGGGAACCATCAGCTACGTATATGATGCCGCAGGAAATAAATTACAGAAAAAAATTACCGAAGGAGCCAGAATCGTTACCACCACCTACATCAGCGGATATGTATATCAGAACGACACGCTGCACTATGCACTGACCGGAGAAGGCAGGATACGCTACCTCCCCTCCTTTGGAGGGGCCGGGGGAGGCCCTGTGTATGATTACTTCATCAAAGACCACTTAGGCAACGTAAGAATGGTGTTAACCGATGAGAAGGATACTTCCTTTTATCCTGCGGCAACATTTGAAGACTTGAATATTGCTACCGAACAATTATTCTTTGATAATGTGGATGAACAGCGAACTTCCAGACCGGGTTCTTTTTATACCAGCAGCACAAATGGAAATAAAGTACAATTACTCAGAAAAGGCGTGCAAAGCAAAGGAGTGGGACAATTATTGAAAGTAATGACCGGCGATAAGCTGCACATAAAAGTGGATTATTATATCCCTTCACAAACAACAGATAACAACACGGCCAATGGGCTGAATACAATTATCAGCGCCCTGGCTTCCATCATAGACAACAATCCTGTAACCGGTTCACTACATGGCAGTGGCAGCGCTATTACCAGCGATCTCAATACCAGCACTTCCTTTACTAATTTTTTAGCGCCACAGAATGGTACCGCAGGAACGACGATGCCTAAGGCGTATTTAAACATTGTATTTTTTGACGAACAGTTTAAGTTTGTGAGTGAAAACAGTGAAGCAGTTCAGGTAACCACCGAAGGCAGCGGCCAAACGATCTACAGGCTTGCAGGCAATGCAAAAGAGGCCGCAAAGAACGGCTATGTGTATATCTATGTAAGCAATGAGAGTGATAATTTAGTGTATTTTGACAATCTACAGGTGACGCATGAAAAGGGGCCTTTATTAGAAGAAAGTCACTATTATCCATTTGGTACAGAAATGAAGGGTATCAGTAGCCGCGCACTACCTTCGTTTGTGCCTAACAGTTATAAAGCCAATAGCGGAGCTGAATACGGTGATGAAGAATGGAGCAATGGAAGTGGGTTGGAGATGTATGAAACATTCCGCCACGGCGGACAGGTCTATCGGAGCTATAATGCACAAATAGGCCGGTTTATGCAGGGTGATCCGAAGATGGAGGCTACGGTTACGATGAGCGGCTATGTGTTCTCGGGAAATAATCCGGTGATGTTTACGGATTTGTTGGGTGATCAGATGAAGTACATGGACAGCAGGGGGAATGTCTGGCATCACAGAGATCCGTTTGAGGGAACAGCACTAGCAGGCATTCAGTATGTGGAGGGATGGGGTTCAGATGGTTTTGGAGATAAGTGGAATAATGGATTGGGAGGTGGTGGAAACAGACGCAAAGGCAATGGAGATAGTAGCTCACAAACTGATTATACTTCTCAATGGGAGGCAATAATAGCAGGCTTTAACTCCGGCAAGGGTGATACCTGGAGTCCGGGCTACGGTTTTTATGATGGAAGCTTATATCCTGCGGATGCGAAGTGGGTGAGATTGAATGAGGTGGTGGTGAGTTATAATAATCAGCCTGGATGGAGAAAAAATGGAGATCCATATCAATACGTGGGGGGTAGTGTACAAAACTGGACGAATGATGAAGGTGGTAAGTATGCAATATTTTGGCCATCTAACAATAATCATTATACTGTTTTTCCAGGAGTTACGATAACAGATTTTGGGGTTCTTAATAGGACCGGATTCACAACTTCTAATGGAGCAATTCATGCAACAAGCGATTTTAATTTAGCACTTCTTCAACATGAGTATGGTCATTATTTGCAGGCACAATTTTATGGATCATTTACTTATAACACTATTATTGTCCCTGCAAGTCTGTATAGCATTACTTTTGATAGCAACCATCATGGTAGCTTCTGGACTGAAAAAGATGCAAACGCTTGGGCTACTTGGTTTTTTGGTAGTGACTCGGCAATTGGAACCGACTCAGGATTCCCTAAAGAATTTAGCTACTTAATGAATAATTTGATTAACCACTAAATCTTGATACTTTGAAAAAAATATTTCTCCTGGTTTTTCTATTAAGTTCATGTGTAATAGATAGGTTACATAAAATTGCAATTATTAAAAATTTATCCAATAAGAACATAACAGTAGTATTTGATTCTTCAGATACTATAAGCGATCGAATTCTTTTTTATGGAAGTAAGTACAATGTCGTTGCGGATTCTTCCATGACTATAAATACATTAGGCTATCCTTTTGAAAAAATAAACTTTTTTATATTCGATACAGATTCTGTTTATAATAATATAAATCGAGGCAATGTAAATGGAATAGTAAAAAAATCGTTTTTAAAAAAAATAAATACTTCTATTGAAAGCCTGAAAAGGAATGATACAATTATTTATAATGAAAAATAAAGCGGTTTGCCCGCTGTCCGTTGTTAGTAACTACCAAACATGATGACAGCAAGCAGGCAATGACCAGGAGTTTAAACTTCACACCGCTACCTCCGGCATCAGCAAGAGTGGCTATCTTTATGTCTTCGTGAGTAACGAGACTCCGAACATTGAATGCTTGTCCCGAGAAGCGAAGCGATTCGGGATGTTCTTTGACAACTTACAAATGACCCACATCAAAGGGCCGCTGTTAGAAGAAAGCCATTACTATCCGTTTGGTACAGAAATGCAGGGCATCAGCAGCCGCGCACTTCCTTCGTATGTGCCAAACCGTTATAAAGCAAATGCAGGAGCGGAATATGGCGATGAAGAATGGAGCAATGGCAGTGGATTAGAAATGTATGAAACGTTTTATCGCAGCTATAATGCGCAGATAGGAAGGTT
Source organism: uncultured Saprospiraceae bacterium (assembly GCA_964525915.1). GTDB lineage: Bacteria > Bacteroidota > Bacteroidia > Chitinophagales > Saprospiraceae > Parvibacillus. The sequence continues at coordinate 3,915 of CAZGKN010000143.1, forward strand.
TATGCAGGGCGATCCGATGATGGAGGTAAGTATGGAGAGTTATGTATTTGGAAAGAATAACCCTGCATCCTTCACTGATTATTTTGGCGATCTGGAAACGGCAGAATATAAAACCTTAGAGGAGATTGTTGTTAAGAAATATTCCTTTAGTAATACTGCTCAAAATGTTTCAGATTGGGTGGACATATTATTAGCATCTTCAGAATTTGGAGGTAGTGGTGATTGGAGTTTTTTGGGAGAGAATAATGGAGGCGGTGGTGGTGGAAATAGTTCGGGAACTAAGAAAAGTGTTACTAATTCAGTAGGTTTGGATACAATTCCAAAAAAATCTGCTACAGCAATAGCGCTTCCCTGGGCACTTACTCTTTCTGAATCTGATGGACCATTACTCTACGGTGATGCAGCGGCGGGGCTATTATTAACAGGTACATATATTTATGATCATTGGGATGATATAGTTTCGACTGCTAACAGCATTGGCAGCTTTTTTGACAGGTTATTTTCTTCAGATGAAAAAACTGCAGATGAACTATTACCGGGAAGTTTGAAAAAATCTCCATCATACTACCCTCCTTATGGAAATAAAACCCGGTCGGAATTAGATGCTTTAGGCAGGTCCGGTGATATTCACGCCCAGAAGATGAAAAAATTAATTGACCAAAAAAATAGGTTATTAGATAAAAACAGAAATAAATGAATAAAGATAATAATAAAGCACAGATAAAGAAAATCCTAAGAATAATAAGGGAAAGTCAAGATAGAGTATTTGCCTTAATTGAGTTAGGTATTCAAGAGCCGCTAAAGGATAAGGAAATTTTAGACATTTTATCAAAAATTTCTGGGAAATACCAGTTCATGAACAGCGCTTTAGCCTGCAAAGCATTGGAGTTAATACAATTGCTTAACGATGAGGAGAATATTGAACAATTTGAATTGAGTGAAATATCTGAGCTGTATGAAAAATTAATTCGGAATAGCCCAATGGACATTTCAATTTATGAGTCTGCATTTTATTTTGAGGATTCAGTAATGGGTAATTCCGTAAAAGCAAAAAAAATAATAAAGGATGGAATTGAGACGATAGAAAAAGTGGCAATTTCAATGAATAGAATAATTGCAAAGGGAGACAATATTTGACTTCAAAGATAAGGTTTTGGATTATCAGGCAATTTTTTCTTTCATAGGCTGCAAAATGGGGTGTCGCTATATTTTTGGCACCGGAAACAGCCGGAGGTTCTTTAGTTGGGGCAGCAGCAATTCCTTAAAAATTTATATGATTAAATATGGAAAGTGAACTTTACAAAGTCATCAAGCTTTTGAATCCAAATAAGATAACAGAAGAGGACAAAAAAGAGTTACTAACAATATTCTTAAATACAAATAATTATCAAATAAGAAATCGCATAGCTATTCTGTTATCTGACGTTGGATTTAATTCAGCAATACCACTCATAATAAAAGTAATTTTTCGCAAAGATTTGTATAATAGAAATGGGTCTTTAGTTTACGCACTTTACGACATGGATGTATTAGAATATTTTCTGGATATTGTCAAGATTATTGCCACACAAGATTATGAAGCTAGAATAATGGCTATTGAAATTATAAAGAAATTCTTGCCAAAAACTAGTGATAACCAAAGGAAAGCCGCACTTAAATTACTTGAAAAATATAGATTGAAAGAAGAGAAGGTAGGAACAGATTTGGGTGCGGAAGGCAGATTGCATTTTATCGAACAGACAATTAAAATGATTAGCAGACAGAATACCTCTTGATAAACAGTTTAATTTTATGAGAGAAAACAGCGAAGCAGTGCAGGTATCCACCGAAGGCAGCGGCCAAACGATTTACAGGCTTGCAGGCAATGCAAAAGAGGCCGCAAAGAACGGCTATGTGTATATCTATGTAAGCAATGAGAGTGATAATTTAGTGTATTTTGACAATCTACAGGTGACGCATGAAAAGGGGCCTTTATTAGAAGAAAGTCACTATTATCCGTTTGGTACAGAGATGAAAGCCATCAGCAGCCGCGCACTTCCTTCGTACACACCTAACCGTTATAAAGCCAATGGACGCGCAGAGTACGGCGATGAAGAATGGAGTAATGGTAGTGGACTGGAGATGTACGAAACCTTCTACCGCAGCTACAATGCACAAATCGGGAGGTTTTTGCAGGGAGATCCGAAGATGGAAGCTACGGTAACAATGAGCGGTTATGTATTTTCAGGAAACAACCCGGTGATGTTTACGGATTTGCTGGGAGATCGGTATCAGTACATGGACAGGAACG
>CAZGKN010000144.1:0-6193 GCA_964525915.1 uncultured Saprospiraceae bacterium
ATTCCAAATGCATACAAATCCCGAAGGGATGACATTTTAAAAATCAATTTAACCTCAGAAAAAAAAGAGAGTTTACCCTAATTTCGCCTTTAAACCCTCATCCAGTTTAGATAGGAAATCTTCTGTATTCAGATAATCCTTTCCGAGTTCAACCTTATTTCCATGAACACAAATCGCTAAATCCTTGGTCATATACCCCTGCTCCACCGTCTCAATACAAACTTGTTCGAGCGTATTGGCAAAATGGATTAGCGCCTCATTACTATCCAACTTACCTCTGAAGGCAAGGCCACGAGTCCATGCAAAAATAGAAGCGATGGGGTTCGTAGAGGTAGATTTACCTTGCTGGTGCTGACGATAATGCCGGGTTACTGTACCATGTGCAGCTTCAGCTTCGAGCGTCTTGCCATCCGGTGTAACCAACACAGAAGTCATTAGTCCCAATGAGCCAAAACCCTGAGCTACTGTATCACTCTGCACATCACCATCATAATTCTTACATGCCCATACGAAACTGCCGTGCCATTTCAAGGCACTGGCTACCATATCATCGATTAATCTATGTTCGTAGGTAATACCTGCAGCATCAAAGGCAGTTTTGAATTCATTTTGATATACTTCTTCAAAAATATCTTTAAATCGTCCGTCATATTGCTTCAGAATTGTATTCTTAGTTGACAGATACAATGGCCATTTTTTACTCAAAGCCATATTGAAACAACTACGTGCGAATCCATAAATACTTTCATCGGAGTTATACATCGACATCGCAACTCCATCACCTTTAAAGTCATACACTTCCCAGGTCTGAGGTGCTCCCCCATCTTCCGGAGTAAATGTCATCGTAAGTGTTCCTTTACCTTTAGTCACTACGTCAGTAGCCTTATATTGATCCCCAAATGCATGTCGGCCTACAATAATAGGCGCTGTCCAATTTGTCACCAGGCGTGGGATATTATTAATCACAATGGGCTCACGAAACACCGTTCCTCCCAGAATATTTCTGATCGTGCCATTAGGTGATTTCCACATCTTCTTCAGGCCAAACTCCTCTACTCTTGCTTCATCCGGGGTAATTGTTGCACACTTGATACCCACACCATACTGCTGAATTGCATGTGCCGCATCTATTGTGATCTGATCATTTGTCTCATCGCGCTTTTCTATTCCCAGATCGAAATATTTTATATCAATATCCAGATAAGGAAGGACTAATTTCTCTTTTATGAATTGCCAGATGATGCGGGTCATTTCGTCGCCATCCAACTCTACAACAGGGTTTGCTACCTTTATTTTTTCCATTGATTTACTAAAGATTTAATTTTGAGCGCAAAAATAATATTAAAAAGCATAGAAGCAGGCTATGTCCTCATTTTACATAAAAAAAATGAGCAGCACGAGGGCTAAAACTGAAGCTACGGACATACACGGGCATCTTTGAAACGGCAATTGGTGCTACTGTAGCAGAGGCACTCAATAAGCTTTCATCCAGGTTTAAATATAATTCCACATCATCCGGTGACAAACTTTCATACTTACTTATCCCAACTGTACACCGGATGTTGACCCGATCAGGAAGCAATCTGACTCTTTTATCCGCATTCTTCACATGTAATGGCACGCTGAATACTTTATCTGTGTATTCTTCCACATCCATATTCAGTTTTACCTGATTTACATTGATTCGTACGAGATTATTTTCAGATTCACTTAGCCGGATTGGCATATCTTTAATCGGATTATGCAGATTTGAGATTTTCACTTTTTCAGTAGGCCACGTATTGATACTTCGCAATTGTTCAGGAGCACCGGTGATAATTACAGAATCCGGTGTGAAATGCATTACATCACGCCGGAAATAACCATCCATATAGGTAATATTCAGATTAGATTCAACCGGAACACTTTTAGATGCTTGATCTTCAAGCAATAAACGAATCTCTGAAGGTACGATACGGCTTACTGAGATCTCATTGGACGCCAGTTTTGCATTGATCTTTTCTGCAATAGAATTTGAATAGATTACCTGATTGTTATCCTCACTCAGTTCAACTTCAATCCTGTCTCCAATATTCTTTGCTGATTTTACAAGAATGTCCCAACCTTTGCCCTGGAGATTTACCAAAATATTATCCAGCGGTTTACGCTTAAATACCTTACCATCAGGGAGGATATAAGTGACCCTATAGCGCTGTTTTATCAAATACTGCCTGTCTAATTTCTGTACAACCCAGAAAAAAGTCACCATTAGCAGACAGGCAAAGAAGATCCAGCGCTCCTTGTTCACAAGTCACAGGTCTGTTTAATTAAAGTTATTTGCTTCAGCGAGCGAAGCAGCCATTGTATTTGTAAGTTCTTTAGAAATCGCGCCTTTAGTCACTCTGATAAATGTCTTTGTGTCCACTTGTAGTGTGATTATATTATTTTCTACTTTATTTATTTTACCGATAATACCACTTGCAGTAACCACATCCATACCCTTAGCCAGTGTATCCTGAAATGCGTTTTGTTCTTTTTGTTTTTTTATCTGCGGTCGCATCATGAAAAAGTACATCACCGCGATCATTGCGACTAAAATTAAAATTGAAGACATTCCTTGCATATTATTGATTTTATTTATTATTTGATAGATAAATTTACTTTTCTACAGTCCCTTTCAGGACTACTATATGTTTAGAAGGATAAGCATTGGTAAATATCGTAACTGGTTTCTCCTGATAACCTGCTTTTCCTTTTGTATCAAAGATCACATGAATTACATCAGAATGCCCCGGCTCGATCGGTTCCTTATTTACTTCCGGTACTGTACAACCACAGGTAGATGTAGCATCCTGAATAAGTAAAGGCACTTTGCCAGTATTAGTCAACTTGAAATCATGCTTTATTTTGACCCCTTCTTTTACTGTACCAAAATCATAGACTTTCTCCTCTAAACTGACTTTGGCTATATTCACAGTATCTTCAAGACCGTTTGCTGAAACCGGATTACGAATCAGATCCTGATAATCCTTGCCATCTCCGAGTATCTGTTCCACTTTCTTTTCATCTACTTTTGCTTCCTGCTTGCATGCAGTAACAAAGCCTAAAAGTGCAATTACAATAAAAAAACTGTATCTTTTCATATTACCGTAGGGTCAAAAATAAATTGAATTTATTGGTTTTCTAATTTTTAGGCACTGAAATATCATTTAAGTCTGTTATTCCGCTGATTATCATTCATTTGTACACCACTTTTATCCGAAATGCAAAACAACTTTCCTTATAGCTATAACCTTTTTTATCCGAAACAGTTGTATCATGTAATATGGGTGTTCATACACATTATATTTATCTGAATGGAATGATGGGTGTAGGCAAGTCCAGTGTTGGTCTTAGGGCAGCGCTTGATTCACAGATTCCTTTCATCGACCTGGACAGTGAGATAGAAAAAAGCGCCGGGCAGACTATCAGCACCCTCTTTAAATCTAAAGGCGAAGCAGGATTTCGTAAATTGGAAGCACAGTGCCTGAGATCTTTAAAAAATGAAGTGCCTTATGTGCTTGTTTCTGTGGGGGGAGGTGCTCCTTCACATTACAACAACATGAGTTATATGAATGACACTGGCACGACCATCTTGCTATATTTACCTATTGATGATATCATCAATCGATTAAAAAGAGATCATTCAGACCGACCAATGTTACAAAATACGAAAGGATACTCTTTTGAGGATAATTTACGGAATCTTTATCACAGCAGAGAGAAATATTATAACCAGTGTAAATTTACAGTTCACAATAAAGGTACCGAGCAAGAAGTAATTAACAAAATCACGGTATTGATACGAGACATAATGAATGATAAATTGAATACAAATTAAATCTAAAATAAAAATGGGAGAAACGAAAGATCCAATTAAATGCCTGATAATAGGTAGTGGGCCAGCCGGTTATACAGCGGCAATATATGCCGCGAGAGCGGGACTAAGCCCGGTTATGTACACCGGGAATAAACCAGGCGGGCAATTAACGATTACGACGGATGTCGAAAATTACCCGGGTTTTCCTGACGGAATACAAGGTCCGGAAATGATCGAATTATTCAGACAGCAAGCAGCGCGCTTTGATACAAAACTCATCTATGAAAATATAGACAAAGTGGACTTCACCGGCCCGATACATAAAGCCTGGAGCGAATCCGGTGAGGAAATTCATGCACATACCGTGATAATATCTACCGGGGCCGATGCGAAATGGCTGGGTCTGCCCTCAGAAGAGAAATTAATGAACCGCGGTGTTTCAGCTTGCGCTGTATGTGATGGTTTCTTTTTCCGGAACATGGAAGTTGCGGTAGTAGGCGCCGGTGATACAGCTGCTGAAGAAGCAACATATCTTTCAAAGCTCTGCCCGAAAGTCCATTTGATAGTGCGAAAAGACTTTATGCGTGCCTCTAAAATAATGCAGGAACGTGTCCTGAACAATCCAAATATCGAGGTTCACTGGAATTCCGAGACTGTAGAGATCCTCGGTGAAGATGAAGTCACAGGGATCAGAGTGAAGAATAATCAAACCAATGAAGAAAAGGAAATTCCGGTAAAAGGATTTTTCATTGCCATAGGACATAAGCCCAACAGTGATGTATTCGCTGAATGGATAGATTTGCACGACAATGGTTACATCAAAACAGTACCTGGAACGGCTGCTACGAATATAGCAGGTGTATTTGCAGCCGGTGATGTGCAGGATCATGTGTACAGGCAGGCTGTTACTGCTGCAGGATCAGGTTGTAAAGCTGCATTGGAAGCGGAGCGCTATCTGGCAGCTAATGGTATAGAATAGACATTAATTTATTAACTTTCGAAAAAATATAAATCATGGGAAGATTCAGAGCAGGTGTACTGCATGGGGATGAAGTTACAGAAGCACTCAACTATGCGAATGAGAACAGTTTTGCTTATCCGGCAGTAAATGTCATCAGTAGTAGCTCAGTTAATGCTGTCATTGAAACAGCAAAAGCTGTAAATTCTCCGGTAATAATACAGTTTTCTAATAGCGGCGCTGCTTTTAATGCCGGAAAATCATTGAAAAATGACGGACAGTTTAGTTCTATTCAGGGCTCTATTGCCGGTGCCTACCATGTACATCAAATGGCAGAAGCCTATGGTGTACCGGTGATATTGCATACCGATCATTGTGCAAAGAAACTATTACCCTGGGTAGATGGCCTTATCACAGCAAGTGAAGCTTACTTTAAAACAAATGGCGTTGCACTTTACAGTTCACACATGTTGGATCTCTCTGAAGAGCCACTGAATGAAAATGTCGAGATCAGTGTATCTTATCTGAAGCGCCTGGCACCACTTGGCATCACACTGGAAATAGAGCTGGGGATCACCGGTGGTGAAGAAGATGGTGTGGACAATTCGGATGTACACAGTTCCAGACTTTACACGCAACCCGATGAAGTTGCCTTTGCGTATGAAGAATTATCAAAAGTGTCTGATCGATTTACTATCGCTGCAGCATTTGGCAATGTACATGGTGTGTATAAACCGGGCAATGTCAGTCTGAAACCAATAATACTGCATAATTCTCAGGAATATGTGCGCGAAAAATTCAATACTGGCCCCAATCCTATCAACTTCGTCTTCCATGGGGGTAGTGGTAGTAGTCGTGATGAAATCAGAGAAGCCATTTCATATGGTGCAGTAAAAATGAATATCGATACCGATATGCAATGGGCTTATTGGGATGGAGTAAAAAACTATTATCAGGCAAATGAAGCTTATCTTCAAGGTCAGATCGGCAATCCGGAGGGTGATGACAAACCCAATAAAAAGCACTACGACCCACGAGTTTGGTTGCGAAAAGCTGAAGAGAGCTTTGTAGCACGTTTAAAAGAGGCATTTGATGATCTCAATTGCATAAACAGGAATTAAAAAACAGGCAGAATAAAAAAGTTTATTTTACTTTTGTCGTCCTGTCAGGGGGATTAGCTCAGTTGGTAGAGCGCTTGCATGGCATGCAAGAGGTCATCGGTTCGACCCCGTTATCCTCCACTTCTTTGTTCCTCGCTCATTGATAACCTGACAGAGCGTCCCGCACAGCAGCGGGAAGGTCATCGGTTCGACCCCGTTATCCTCCACTTCTTTGTTCCTCGCTCATTGATAACCTGACAGAGCGTCCCGCACAGCAGCGGGAAGGTCATCGGTTCG
>CAZGKN010000145.1:0-4701 GCA_964525915.1 uncultured Saprospiraceae bacterium
GCCGCGATGGTCTCCTTTGACAAAAGAGATCGCAGAGCACTGATTAAGACCAACATAGAAGGTACTGCCAATGTCGTCAACCTCTGTCTGGAACATAATGTCAAAAAACTTATCCACATCAGTTCCATTGCTGCTTTAGGAAGACACAAGCAAGATGGATTGACGAATGAAACACACAAATACGAAGCAAATAAATTTAATTCGTTGTATAGTGTCACAAAATATCAATCTGAACTTGAAGTATGGCGCGGCAAAGAAGAAGGGCTGAAAGTTATAGTTCTCAATCCGGCCATCATTCTGGGCAGTGGATTTTGGGATATTGGTTCGAATGGATTCTTCAAACACGTCTGGCGAGGCTCATCCTTCTATCCTACCGGAACTAACGGCTTCGTGGATGTTCGGGACATCGCCCGATTCATCGCTTTGCATATCGAAAATGAATATGATCATGACCAATACCTGATGGTAGCTGAAAGTATCACTTATCAACATTTGCTTACAGAAATCTCGCATAGTCTGGGTAAAAAAGCACCCTCTACCGCGACTAACAAATGGATATTGGGTTTAGCCTGGCGATTAGATAAATGGCGTGCTGTCCTCACCGGTAGCAGACCTATGCTCACACAAGAGACAGCAGTCACATCTATGAAAAATTATCACTTCGACCATTCGAGATCTTTGATGAATGGTGCATTTAAATACACACCATTAAATGAAACAATTGCTGCTACTGGTGAACAATTTCGCGAAGCGGCTAAACATCAGTTTCAGGCGATGGTACTCCCCTTTTAAAAATAAATACGATGGAACAAAATCAGGAGCAGATAATCCAATTTTCCCGCCTTGCCTTGCATGATAAATTTAAATTAGACTCTGCTGAGAAAATGCATCAGTTAGTAGAAGCATTACGCTATCATGAATGGCGCTACTATATCGTCAATGAACCAATCCTCAGTGACACAGAGTATGATCTACTTTTCAAGTTGTTGGAGCGTGGAGAACAGGAACACCCGCAATGGAAAGATCCTGCATCACCGACGCTTCGTGTTAGTCTGGATATCACTGACAATTTCACGACTGTGGACCATCTCACACCTATGCTATCACTGGCCAACTCGTATGACGAGAATGATTTGCGTGAGTTTGACAGCCAAATAAAGCGGGTACTCAAGTTGGAAGCAGATCAGGAGATTACCTATAGCGTAGAACCAAAATTAGATGGGGGCGGAATATCATTAGTATATGAGAATGATCGCCTCGTGAGAGCTGTAACTAGGGGAGATGGCGCCAGAGGTGAAGACATCACTGCCAACGGTATGTCACTCAGATCCATACCACTTAATGCTGCTTTCTCAAAATTAGGCATAAAAATAGCTGAAGTTCGCGGGGAAGCGCTGATTGCGAAAGATGCATTTCAGGAAATGAATCAGATAAGACAAGCCAATAATCTGCCGCTATTTGCGAATGCCCGCAATGCAGCTACCGGGGGACTGCGTACTAAAGACCCGAATGAGACAGGCGCCCGACGTATTGAGGCCTTTGTGTATTTCCTGAGCTATGCGGCTGACGAACAGGGCAAGGATTTGCTCGGGAAATTTGACTCTCACTATGAATCGCTTGAATTTTTAATTTCACTCGGCTTTAAAGTTCCGACACAAATCAGAACTAAACTTACAGGCATAGCCAATGTAATTCAATTCTGTGCCCAGTGGCAAAAAGACAGAGAATCCTATCCTTATGAGATAGATGGGATGGTAATAAAGGTAGATTACCGGCCCTGGCAGATTGCTGCCGGATTTACTGCGCACCATCCCAGATGGGCGATTGCCTATAAATTTCAAGCTAAGCAAGCGGCAACTCGCCTCATTGATGTCGAGTACCAGGTCGGAAAAATCGGATCGATTACACCAGTGGCAAAATTAGAACCTGTTTCACTGGCGGGTGTCACCGTATCCTCAGTATCACTACACAATGAAGAATTTATTGAAAGCCGCGATCTCCATATCGGTGATATGGTAGTGGTCGAGCGGGCGGGTGACGTCATACCCTACATAGTAAAGGCGATCACCGATCTGCGCAATGGTGAAGAAAAGAAAATTATTTTCCCCAGAAACTGTCCATCTTGTCATTCACTACTGGTAAAACCCGAAGGTGAAGCTATCTGGCGCTGCGTAAATCCGGATTGTGAAGCACAACAGATTCAAAAATTAATCTTTTTTGTGTCCAAAGATGCGATGGATATCGATGGCTTTGGAAAATCCATCGTGGAGAAATTTTTTGAACTGGGTTGGGTGCGCTCATTCGCTGATATATACAAATTAGATCCGGATAAAATAGCTCAATTGGAAGGATTTGGTGCGACCTCAGCAAGTAAACTCATACAGGCCATCGAAGCCTCAAAATCAAACCCCATCCATCGTTTACTGCATGCCCTTTCTATTCATCACGTCGGTGCTAAGGTGGCAAAAATAATCAGCGCAACTGTTGACTCAATTTTCGATCTATCTCAAAGAACCCAGGAACAATTGTGTGACATTCCGGAAATAGGACCTGTAGTCGCATCCAATGTTGTCTCCTATTTCACAGATGCTAAGAATCTGGCTCAGCTACAGGAAATGGAGTCTCTGGGTGTCAATATGCAGAATAATACAACTGAAAAATCAGCCGCTTTAGATGCATCCCACCCATTATATGGAAAGACGATCCTTTTTACTGGCACTTTACATCAATTGACCCGCGACAAAGCACAGGAAATCGCTGAATCATTTGGTGCAAAAAACCTAAGTGCGGTTTCAAAGAATCTGAACATTTTGGTCGTAGGCGAAAATGCCGGTTCGAAGTTGACTAAAGCCCAACAAATAGGGACGATTCAGATAATGAATGAAGAGGAGTTTCTGGAGTTGGTTACAAAGTGAGTAGAGTCCGTATATTTGCATTTCAAAATGAAACAATGATCGAGATACAGCAGTACATTGACGAGATCAATTCTTATGAGATCAAAGACAATACCAGTCTGGAAGAGTTCAGAATAGCCTTCCTGGGGACGAAGAATAAACTGAAAGACTTGTTTAAAATCATGGGCCAGTTATCTCCGGATGAGAAGAAGGAATTTGGCCAGAAAATGAATTATTTAAAAACACTCGCAGAAGAAAAGTTCGCACAGTATAAAGCAGAACTGGATTCTTCACATCTGGTGAATAGTACATCACCACAAGATGATCTGAGCAAACCGGCTTTCCCATTTAACAAAGGCACGAGACATCCGGTATCTATAGTCCTCAATAATATCATTGACATTTTTACCCGTATCGGGTTTACTGTTGAGGAAGATAGGGAAATAGAGGATGAATGGCACAATTTTACAGCACTCAATACACCTGACGACCATCCGGCGCGCGATATGACAGATACGTATTATCTGCTGAGTCATCCGGGCAGGCTGCTGCGATCTCAAACTTCGACAGTGCAAGTCAGAGTAATGGAACGACAGAAACCACCGATTCGGATCATTTCCCCGGGTCGGGTGTATCGCAATGAAACCATCTCAGCCCGCTCCCACTGCCAGTTTCATCAGGTAGAGGGGCTTTTTATAGACAAAGGTGTTTCTTTGGCTGACATGAAACTTACATTGAATTATTTCGCACGCGAGATGTTTGGCCCGGATACCCGCACCAGACTGCGCGCTTCCTACTTTCCTTTTACTGAGCCCAGTGCTGAACTGGATGTGTATTGGGGGCTGGAGAATGAAACTGATTATCGCATCACAAAAGGAACTGGTTGGCTTGAAATCTTAGGCTGTGGTATGGTCGATCCGGCCGTATTACAAAATCTGGGTATCGACCCAAATGTTTATAGTGGCTTCGCTTTCGGTATGGGGATAGAGCGTCAGGCGATGTTGAAATACAAAATCCCGGACATCCGGTACCTGTTTGAAAATGATCTTCGATTCCTAAGTCAGTTCTGATATTGAAGTCTGTAAATAAACCCAGTGTACACATCATCGGAGCCGGCATCTCGGGTCTGAGTGCTGGAATTTATTTGCAGAAATCAGGATTTGATACGACCATCTTCGAAAAACATGATATCCCCGGCGGTTTGTGTACCAGCTGGGATATCGGCGATTATACTTTCGATGGTTGCCTCCAATGGCTCCTAGGGTCCCGACCTGGCAGTTCATTCTACAAGATGTGGCGGGAAATAATCGATATTGATAATCTTTCATTTATTAATCATGATTGCCGGATCAGACTGGAAGTGCGCAATTCAGTAAATAAATATGGAAATAAATCATTTTACTTCTATAATAATCTGGATAAATTACAGGATTATCTGCTTGATTTAGCGCCTGAAGATGAATCATTGATCAAAGAATGGATTTCAGATGTCCGTTATTTTCAGCGATTTGATCTGCCACCTGTACTCACAGATGAGGGTTTTATAAAAAATACAATTACCCGGATAAAAATGGTACGATATCTCGGATTATTTTTAAAATATTTAAAATTTAAAAATCAGACCAATAAGACATTTGCCCTAAAATTCAAAAACACTTTTCTACGTGAGGTTTTTGATCAGTTATATGACCAGTTTGAAGTCAATATGCTGGTCATTATGTTTCCTATGGCGAGTTACGATCTCGAGAGTGCCGGATATCCACTGGGTGGGTCTCTGAAATTAGCCCGTCATTTTGAAGAAATGTAT
>CAZGKN010000145.1:4757-6134 GCA_964525915.1 uncultured Saprospiraceae bacterium
GCTGGTGGAATTATTCACTACAAAACACCGGTGCTCAAAATCAATACAGAAAAAGATAAAGTCCGATCCATCACAGTACGCAATCAGGTGAAGCACATGGCTGATTATGTAATATCTGCCGGCGACTGGAAATATACAATGTGCGATTTATTGGATGGCAAATACGACAAACCTGCACAGCAATACTTACTACACGACAGGATATACAAACCATATTATTCTTCCCTCCAGTGTTCATTTGGCCTGGATATTGACATGAAGGATTATGATCATTTTACACGCTTTCCCTTAGAAACTTCAATATTTTCACCGGACGGAATGGAATATGATCGATTTGAGATCCATATTTTCAATTATGATCCGACGATGGCACCTAAGGGTAAAACCTGTGTGATCGTCAATTTTTACACTGAAAACAGTGAGTTTTGGATTACACTAAGAGCAAAGGAACGAGTGAAGTACAGAGAAGAAAAGATGATTTTCTTAGAACGGGTCAAGAAAATACTTTCAGAAAAGATTGAAGGATTTTATGCACACCTGGAAGTAGAAGATATGAGTACACCGGCTACTTATCTGCGCTATACCAATAACTGGCTGGGAAGCACTCAGGGCTGGTTACCCGGTAAAAATATGATCAAATCATTTCCCATCAAATTAAAAGTCCCCGGACTCAAAAATATGTTTGTTGCCAGCCACTGGAATCAACCCGGTGGCGGACTTCCCATTGCTGTCACAGTTGCACGGCAAGTAACACAGGATATATGCAAAATTGAGAAAAGGAAGTTTCTTGGTGGTACAAATTAATCAGCAGTAGAATTATTACTAGAGAAAGGTGACATTTCAGTTATCAAAAACGTTATGAAATTATGAAGATGCTGATAAGTTTATTTGTGGTTTTAGTCCTATCTGCCTGTTCGTATGACCTGCCGGAAAATTCCAGAGTGGATTGGGTACTTGGTTCTGACAAGATGAACTACACATATTCATTCACCGGTGAAAAGAATAGAGAATATAATTTAACACTGAGTTCGAATAGTCTTTGTCCGAATACAAGTGTACAAATCAAAGTACTTGACGGACAACAGATCGTCCTCGACACGGTGATTACCGGCCCAAATATTGATAAGGGTATAAAATTTAAAACGAGCGGTGGCAATAAAGTGAATGTAGAATCATCTCTTATCAGTGTGCCTAATCAGGGGGAATGTGTATGGCTTGGTCAGGTAAGCTGTACCCTACTCTTCTAAAATCGTCTATACATTCTGCTTCGATGCTACGAATGCAGACCAATCTTCAAACTGCTCTTGCTTTAGCACTCTGGGGAATTTTGCCTGTCCATTTAATTTGCCATTTTTCTCCATATAGGTATAAAACCAA
>CAZGKN010000146.1:0-3772 GCA_964525915.1 uncultured Saprospiraceae bacterium
GCCCTGAAAAAGGGCTACAAGGCTGAATATCTGGAAGAGCTGGGCTTAGTCAATGCCAGTCATAAGGACTTTTTTGTGAACAGGGTAATGTTTCCGGTATTTAATCTGTCCGGACGAGTAATTGGATTTGGTGGGCGTGCACTCACAATCTCTGACAAAACCCCGAAATACCTGAATTCACCTGAGTCTGAGGTTTATCATAAAAGCAAAATCCTCTACGGATTCTTTCAGGCTAAAACCGCCATAAAAAAAGCCAATAACTGTTATCTGGTCGAAGGTTACACAGATGTACTCGCATTGCATCAGGCTGGTATCGAACTTGGTGTAGCTTCCAGTGGAACCAGCCTAACACCTGATCAAGCCCGATTGATAGCCAGATTTTCAGAAAATGTCACATTGCTTTTTGATGGAGATGCCGCGGGAATAAAAGCCGCTGAAAGAAATGTCGATATCCTGCTTGCTGAAAATCTCAATGTCGAAATTGTTATCCTACCCGATGCAGCCGATCCGGATTCCTATCTTCAAGCTCATGGTGCGCAGAAGTTGACAGATTTCGTAGCACATAATAAGAAAGACTTCATCTTATTTAAAGCTGAAGAAATATTAAATGAAAGCAGGCAGGATCCAATAAAGAAAATAGCGCTGCTGCGTGATTTGATCCAGTCGGTGTCTTTGGTACCTGAAGCATTGAAAAGAAGTGTTTATGCTAATGCTATTTCTAAGTTGCTGCAAGTCGATGAATCTGTACTGGTTACAGATATCAATAAAAAAGTCCGGGAAAACCTCGAAAAAGAAAAACTGGGACATCTTCGGGATCGTAGGACTGAACCTATATCAGAAAAACCCACTTCACCTCAAAAGGATGTAGAATTAAAAGACGTAGCTTACCTGAATGAATTGTTCCATGACTTACTCTTTCATGGCGATAAAATGTATAATGAGGACGATGGTGTTAGTGTTAAAGATAAAATCATCCAGGAATTGACATCCAACCAATATTATATAAACCATCCAATGTATCAGGCTCTCTTGCAGGAATACATTGCAAATGAGACATCTGGTGACCTGAATGATATTCAGTATTATCAAAATCATGCTGACCCGGAAGTTCGAAAATTATTGATGACCTGGATCGATCCGGGATATGAGTACAGTAAGAATTGGTTGGAAAAACACCACATGCCATTACAATACCAACCAATGCCGGAACATAATTACATCCGTAATATTGATAATGCACTCTTATTATTCTATCGAAATATTTATGACAATCTCAATAAAGAAAATCGTGAAAAAATGCAGTTATTGAGTGCTGAAGATTCAGTACATCTGTTGGAAAAGCAGTTGAAAACACAAATGCTGATCGATACTAAAAGATCTGAAATATATGAAAAGCTTGGCCTTGTCGTAAATCGGTGGGTAGATCTGTAATTCTAATTTGCTTAGCTTAACACAATTCATTGATAATCAGATAGAATAAATAATATACTCCAAGTACTTTATTGCATTAAATCATCCCTCTATTTCATCAATGCCATCAGTCAATCTGGCTTTGAAAAATTTATTTTCATTATACAATTTCTGGTTCTCTTCATGCAAATAATCGATACGTTCTAACAAATGATGAATCACTTCTATCCCGGGTATATTAATATCCAATTCGTCAAACCACCGGGCATATTGCTCGACGTTGACTATTTGCTCATGCGGAAGCATTCTCTTCCCATCAAAAACTGAAACTTGTATTAAACCGGCCAGCTCCAGCTCGTTAAAAAACTCAGATGTCAAATTGTAAAAGCTGATACAATGTTCAATGCTGATATAATGTTCTGTCATGACCTAAGTTTAGCAAGTTCTTCAAACAATTCTTTTTCTCTGGAAGTAAGTTCCTTGGGTATTTCTATTTGGAAAGAAATCAGTAAATCCCCAAATTTATTTTCTTTTTTATACACCGGGAATCCTTTCCCTTTGAGCCTTACTTTTGTACCATTCTGGGTACCGGCTTTCACATTGAGTTTTACTTTTCCATTTAATGTATCTACCACTTCCTCGCCTCCCAATACTGCTGTGTAGAGTGGTATCGTCTTCTGGATATAGATATCATCTCCCAGTCTCTTAAACTCCTTATCTTCAGGTATAATAAACCGGATATAAAGATCTCCACTTGGCCCACCATTCACACCCGGAGAACCGTATCCATTCAATTTTATTCGTTGTCCATCACTAATACCTGCCGGGATAGTAATTCGAATTGATTTACCATTCAGATCAAAAGTTTGTGGGTGGGTCTTCATTGCACTCCTTAGTGGAAGTTCAAGTTGGGCCTCTATATCCTGACCTTTGAATTGTGACCTCCTACCCTGCTGATTGAATGAATGTCCCTGTCCACCAAACATTGACTGGAAAAAATCAGAAAAATCACCACCATCAAAGCTACCACTAAAACCTCCACTTCCGTCTCCCTGAAATGAATATTGCTGATTTGATTGCTGTTGTCTGGCTTGTTCGTATGCTTCACCATGTTCCCAATGCTCACCGTACTTATCATACTTCGCCCGTTTGTCTGGATCAGAAAGCACTTCATAAGCTTCATTGATTCCCTGAAACTTCTTATGCGCGTCCTTGTCATTCGGATTCATATCCGGGTGATGCTTCCTGGCTAATTTCCGATATACTTTTTTTATTTCTTCAGCAGTAGCATTTTTCTCTACTCCAAGTACCTTATAATAATCTATGTAAGCCATCTGTCAGGATATGCATTGTATAACAAAAACAATAACCTTGTGTTCAAGGATTAGAAAAATGCGCTTACTTATTATTAAAAATCCAATTAATACGCTCTGGCATTGATCTTTTCATAAAAATTGATAAATGCCCGATTTACTACCCTATTTCCACCCGGTGTAGGATAGTCACCTGAAAAATACCAGTCACCGGTATTATCCGGGCAAGCAATGTGCAATCCTTCGATACTCTGATATAATATTTCAAGTTCGAAAGGTAAGTCGGCTGGAGTCAGAATTACAGAAATCTCATCACTTATCTGTTTATCTGAATAGTTCTCATAGAGGTCTTTCACATAATTAATAAGCTCCTCTTTCGGTTTTGATTCCTGTTCTTTACACTTGTGATAGCATTCATCTATCATGTATTCCTTTCCATCCCGATGAAGCAGACGGATCAGTGCCTGAAAGGCAACAAAGGATTTCATTACCGACATATCAATACCATAACAATCCGGATATCTGATCTGGGGTGCTGAGGAAACAATAATAACTTTTTTAGGGAAAAGCTTTGCGATGATACTCAGCACTGATTCTCTGAGGGTTGTCCCCCGAACTATCGAATCATCCAACAATACGAGCGTATCTTCATTATTATTTACAATTCCATAGGTGACATCATAAACATGGGACATCATATTACCCCGACTCACTTTATCAGCGATAAATGTTCTCAACTTGGCATCTTTCACTACCAGTTTCTCTGATCTGATTCTCTTTTTTAATATAGTATTTAGCTCGGCAGGACTAATATCCTGTCCGGCCTCCAGGATCCTTGTTTTTTTCTGCTCATTTAAAATAGATTCCAATCCTTCCATCAAACCATAGAATGCTGTCTCTGCAGTATTAGGAATATAAGCAAAAACTGTGTTATCAAAATCATAGTTTACTGCCCTACATATCGGTTCGGCCAGTTGGCGGCCCAATTGTTTCCTTTCCAGATAAATCGTACGGTCATTACCCCGGGAGAAATATATATGCTCAAAAGA
>CAZGKN010000146.1:3798-6087 GCA_964525915.1 uncultured Saprospiraceae bacterium
TAATCTTTTCAACCTTAAAATCACCATCCCGACCTATAATCACGGCATGCCCGGGTGGTATTTCATGCACATTGCGATATCGTACTCCCAGAGCCGTCTGAATGGGTGGACGTTCACTAGCTACCACTACAATCTCCTCATCTTCATAATAATACGCCGGTCTGATCCCGTTCGGGTCTCTCACTACAAAAGCATCGCCGGTACCAATCATACCTACGATCACATAACCACCATCTACTTTCTTAAATGATCTTCTCAACACATTTGTAAGACTCAAATGAGTAGCAATCCTACCGGATATTTCCTGATTATCGAGATTTTCTTTCTTATAATTATCAAATAATCGCTGCACTTCATCATCCAGAAAATGACCAATTTTCTCCATCATTGTGACAGTATCACTCCGTTCTTTAGGAAATTGTCCTAAAGAAATCAACTCTTCAAACAGTTCATCGACATTCGTCATATTGAAATTTCCTGCCATGACCAGATTACGGGTCATCCAGTTATTCTGTCTGAGGAAAGGATGGCATGTCTCGATGGTGTTTGGGCCATGTGTGCCATATCTCAAGTGCCCCATCAATACTTCACCGGTATAAGGCATATTCTCTTTTAGCCAATCCGGATCACTGAGCTGATCAGGTGATAATTGATTGAAATGTTCATATACTCCCTGAAATAAATCTTCGAGATAATTAGGCGCATTACTCCTGCGTCTTGAAATGTATCTCTTGCCAGGCTGTGGGTACAATTTTATAGTTGCTAATCCTGCTCCGTCTTGCCCTCTGTTTCGTTCTTTTTGTAATATAAGATTCAGTTTATTTATGCCGTACAGTGCAGAACCATATTTTTCCTGGTAGTAGGCTAATGGCTTTCGAAGCCTGATGAGTGCTATGCCGCACTCATGCTTAATTGGATCACTCACTGGATTCCTTTTATTGCATAGATTGAAGATGCAAAGTTACGAATATAATTCTGCCTGTAATCTTTATGGTTCATTCAAAATTGCACGAAAAGTGGAAAATGCTTATTGTATGCTATTTCTTATTTGTCTCAATGCTTCTAACAACGCTTCCGGCTTAGTTCCTCCAGCTGATGCCTGTGTGAGCTGGCCGCCACCACCACCCTGTATAATTGGTGCAATTTCTTTAATTATTAAACCTGCATTGAATTTTTCCTTATCTGCTAAATCAGCCGAAATATTAATCTGAATCTGGGCTTTCCCATCACTATTATTTCCCAACGCTACTACCCCCCGTCCGAGTTGTAATAATAAATTATGACCCAATGTCTTAAAAATTCTGGGATCATCAATCGTTACAACTGCAGACAAAAAGGATATTCCACTGAAATCCTCTACTTTGTTGATTAACTCTTGTTGCAATTGTTGTGCTGCCTGCGTTTTAAGTGACTCGATTTCTTTTTCCTGGCTTTTATTCTGAAGAATTAATTGTTCTAATTTAGCATTTGGATCTTTTGGATTACCTAACAATTCGAGGAGTTGATGTTGCTGCCCTATCTTTTTATTTATCCATTCTAATGCAAAACCACCACATAACGCTTCTACCCGTCGAACGCCGGCTGCTATTGCTGTTTCACTCATTATCTTAAACACTCCCAAATCACCTGTTCGCATCACATGGGTACCTCCACACAATTCAATGCTGTATTCCGGGTCTATAATAACAACTCGCACTATGTCACCATATTTTTCACCAAAAAGGGCCATAGCTCCAGTCTTTAGCGCTTCATCTTTCGGCATACTTTGTATAACTACAGGGATATTTTCTCTGATCTTTGCATTTACCATTGCTTCAATAGATGCAAGTTCACTATCAGACAATTTTGAAAAATGTGAAAAGTCAAACCTCAGATAATCTGGTGCTACCAGACTGCCTTTCTGTGCGACATGCGTACCTAATATTTTCCGCAATGCAGCATGCATCAGGTGTGTAGCTGTATGATGATAGGCTATTGTTCTTCTGCGATTACTATCAACCTCAGCTCTTACCACTTTCGCAAGGTCATCAGGCAACTGATCACAAAAATGTACGATGAGTTCATTTTCTTTTCTGGTGTCTGTCACTGCTATTTTTTCTTCACCAAAATATAACCAACCTGTATCGCCTACCTGGCCGCCACTATTTGCGTAAAAAGGTGTTTCTGCCAGAACTATCTGATAACCAGAGCTATCCTTTTTTGAAAATTTCCGATATTTGACGACTTGGGTATCCAGCGATAATTTCTCATATCCTTGAAATACAGTTTTATTCGATGAAGCTATTTCTA
>CAZGKN010000147.1:0-5907 GCA_964525915.1 uncultured Saprospiraceae bacterium
GGTCATTGAGTATCAGACATTGTGCATTGTCCGGCAAAGTCGCATTTTGGTTCTTCTGCGCTTTGTAATATTCAGATATTTCGGATTGAAGAATGTATTCTCCACCGACCTGCGCGATTACCTGATCTAATACCTTTTCCTGTGCCATACCTGCCACAGGAAAAAGCAGGATGATAAATAAAGTACGGAACATATTTTTATTTGTCTTTTTTAATTAAGCTCTTGAACACATCATCATTGACCGATACTTTATACTGGTTTTTGAGTGTGTCGATCCATTTCTTGTCCAGGTAGTCCTGATAGTCAGCTATGACGAACCCTCTGGCATCTTTTAATTCTTTTGGTGCAGGTGGCGTGATAGAGATAATCTTTTTCACAGTCCCTGACTTCTGATCCAGATTACGCTCAGGATAAGATGTACTGCCTACTTTCCAGGACATGTCATCTTTCATCACACCATCTTTTGGTTTTTCAATTACCTCAGTGGTGTAAGTTACTACTTCTTTATCTTTTGTATTCAGCTTGCGAATCAGTTCTTTTGTATCCAGCGCTTTTACATATTCACAATCTTTGAGGAATTGTTCCGGACTATCTGCTTTTACGGTATAAGTAGCCAATGTAGCCCGCTCACCCCACATGTATTTGTCTCTATTGTGATTATAATAATCCAGTATTCCGACTGTGTCTTGTGATGCTTTGCTCCAGACTTCCCTGTTGGTTACCTCAAAGAAAAGGAAACCTTCTTCATATTCACGGGTCAATGCCTTGTATTCGGGATAACGTTCTTCCAGTTTGCCTTGCTCATATTCCAGTGCTTTTTCACTTACGAAATCCTGAAACATTTCTTCAAAACCAAATCCGGGAGACATTGACTTATTGAGCCTGACGCGCTGGCGGGTGTTTTTGATCAGATATTGATTGAGTTCATCCGTAGTATAGCCTTTATCACCGAGATTGAAGATCGTCAGATTCTTGATATTGGGTGGTATCCAGGTCGGTTCAAAGAATTTATTGGTCAATGAATCGGTGTACTGGCGATAAACCTGAGTTGAGACAGAATAGTCATTTTGTTTTTTGATCTTATTGATCAGATCCTGTCTGGATACGCTAAACCGCTCATTCTGCATGATCTTGGTCATGTAGATTTTCTTATCTTTTTCAAAGTTATCATTGTCTTTCTTTGAGATTCGACGCAGGATATGATAGCCTAGTTCGGTCTGGAAAGGTTTGGTGATGTCACCATCATTTTTCAAACCAAAAGCTTCATCTTCAAACTTTTGTGAATATTCATTGATTGTGATGAAACCCAAATAACCATTTCTCAACTGTGTATTTTTGTCATCAGAGTAGATACGCGCCATCTGTCCAAAATCCACGCCTTTCTTTAATTCAGTATAGATAGAATCTGCTTTCTTCAGGTATTTATCCGGAGCCTGACCTTTGGGTATCTTGATCAGAATCTGTGCCAGTTCGACTTCTCCTCTCGCTGGTCGTTTGTCTGTGATTTTGACAAAGTGCCAACCCAATTTGGATCTGGCAGGGCCACCGACCTGACCTTTGTCCAGGCTATAGATAAGGTTTTCGAGTTGGTAGAATCCATTTGGCAACATTGAGGTCATCCACCCCAGATCGCCGTGTGCCGGCTTGCTGTAGGTATCTTCGTTATAAATCGGCTCCAGGTCTTCAAATTTCTCGCCTGCTTTCAGCTTTTTTTCCACTTCCAATACTTTCTGATATGCTTTCAGTGTATCCGTAGGCAGGTCATCTGGTCCGGCAGCAATAAAGATATGTGAAACTCTCACATCCCATTGGCTTCTGTTGAAGTATTGCTTTGCCAGCTTCTCAGTGATTTCTTTGTCTATCAGATAAGAGTCAGCCAGCATTTTCTTATATCCATCCAGTTCAGCAACCAGTGATGGGATAGTGTCCATCCGCAATTCTCTGGCTTTAGCTACCTTCATTTTGAAATTGACATATAGGTCAAGACTCTCTTTCAGAGACTTTTCACTATAATCTGCTTTGCCTGTATTGGATTTTTCATAGATGTACTTAAATTCACTAACAGTTACCGGCTTACCGTCAACTGTAAAAAGTACAGGATCATTTTGTGCTGTAAGTGAAAAACCGGTGAAAAAAAGAATGATAAATGGAAGGATTCTCGAAATATGCATGAAAAATTTATTTAATCTTCAAGGTTAGTTTAGAATTTTATCACAATATGTGATAAATTACGGCTATAATACGTTTGATAGTACAATTTTAATGTGCTTAGATTATTAATGAATTGTGAATATTAACCTAAATTACCTTTAAGTGTGCAAAGATAAGACTATTACAGTGAACAAAATGATTTTCTTTTATTTTATAAACAGCATTAAAACCTATTAACATTGAAGCAAATTTCACGAACAAGACAAATTCCAGCGGGGTACGGAACTGAGTATTTTGTTGATACGATTACTGTGCCGCACCTGATACGGGTGAAGTTTGCGGATTTCATACATTTATATACGCGTTTTATACATAAATTGCTGCCTCTGTTTATTGTCTTTTCATCCTGGATGGGAACGGTGATGGCACAGGCTAACTCCGTCAATTATGATTATAACTACAGTCCGGACATACGCTCGGTAGTCTGGACACCTGCAGGCAGATTGACATTTCCGGTGCTGTATCTGAACTCTGATCAACCATTGCAGATGACTTTTGATGATTTGACCGGTGATTTTAAGTATTACAAATACCGGATAGTGCAGTGTGATGCAAACTGGCAGCCATCTTCGCTTAGTGAGTTGGAATATATTGACGGACTCAATGATATTGAGATCAGGCAATATGCATACTCTGTCAATACTCGACAGAATTATACCCGCTACCAATTCTCCTTTCCGAATGCAGATATCAGTCTGACAAAATCAGGAAATTACCTGGTCCATGTCTATCGCGAGGACGATAATGAGTTGATATTGACCCGGCGCTTCATCGTAGCTGAAATGAATTTTGCACTAAAGGCAGAGTTTGAGCTGCTGCAAGGGATTTTTGATAAACAGACCGAGCAGAAGATAAAATGTTCGGCCAGTAGTGATGCCAGTTATACTGATCCCTATAATCAAGTGAAGTTACTGGTGTTGCAAAATGGCAATTGGTTTAGTGGTGAAATGCTTCCCCCGCGCACTGTAGTCGGTAGTACACTCTCTTTTGATTATCCGGACAAGCCGGTATTTAAAGGTTTGAAAGAGTTCAGAGCACTCGACACCCGCAGTCTGCGGCATCCGAAGTTTATGATTGAGAACCTGGAACGGTACAATGACGGCACGCAAGTTTTTCTGCGAACAGATGTACCCCGGGCAGGTAAGATGAATCTTTCCTATCCGGATTTAAATGGGAATTTCATTTTTGAAAATTTTGATAATCCCCTGGATACCATGAATATAGATTATGTAAATGTGCATTTTTATTTCAAATCACCAAAGTTGACAAATGATGTCTTTGTCGTAGGTGCGTTTAATAACTGGGGTAGAGCTGCAGGTACTACAGCGATGAAATATGATGCTACACGTGGTTACTATGAAGGAGAAATACTGATGAAGCAAGGTTATTATGACTATATGTTTGCTGAGTCTAAAAATGGCAAACTGGATTTTACAAATACAGAGGGTTCATCGTATGAGACAGCCAATAATTATCAATGTATCCTCTACTATCGAAAGTTCGGTGACCGATATGACCGCATAG
The DNA here is from genome assembly GCA_964525915.1 of uncultured Saprospiraceae bacterium. Taxonomy (GTDB): domain Bacteria; phylum Bacteroidota; class Bacteroidia; order Chitinophagales; family Saprospiraceae; genus Parvibacillus. The sequence goes on from CAZGKN010000147.1 coordinate 3,736, forward strand.
TCGCTTATCAGCAAATAGGATTGCCTATATCCGGTGACGTCCAGCGGGATGAATAATTGAATTAGTGACTATTCGAACGTCAGCTTCGCTATAATGTCAGGTGAAGCAGAAACAGTGGTTGGTAGAGTAAAAATCAACTGCTGATGCTGTATAGAATATTCCACCACACTGTCATCTTTATACATGGTAAGACGCATTGGTTTCAGTCCTGCGATAGGTATCTGAATCTGGCGATCATCTGGCACTTGTAGAATGTGTATGTACCAAATCTTACCTTTAGCTGTGATAGTACCCCAATCCTGCGAGGCAATAACTTTTCCCTTGGTTCCATAGATTGCCTCACCATTCTGTTTCAACCATGCGCCTACTTTTTTCAAAGTATCAACAAATTCAGGTTGGATCCGCCCGTCCGGCATAGGACCGACGTTGAGTAACAGGTTGGTGTTTCTCCCGGCAGCATTGATCAGATAATGAATGATTTCGTCGGCTGATTTATAATGATCATCATTTAAATTGAATCCCCAACTGTTATTCATCGTCTCACATACTTCTACAGGTAACTTGTCGGATGCATCCTGAAAATTGAGGCCAGACTTATTTTCTCCGGGCAGATCACGTTCGAACATCTGAAAATCTTCACCGGGTAGCGGCGAGAGATGATGGTTATTGCCGATCAAACAAGCAGGTTGTAATTTATGTACCAAAGCATACAATTCATCGTAATGCCAGTTTATGCGTGAGGAACGATCTTCATCACCCTCCGGATTGGTCTGATCCCAGTGGCCATCCAGCCAGATGCCACTGATAGTCCCGTAATTACTTAATAATTCAGTCAACTGATTCTTCATGAATTGTAAGTATTGCGCATAATCACCCTGTCCTGTGCGGCCGGTATGCTGACCTGTACGGCCGGTCTGATGCGGGTAATCTTCACGTCCCCAATCCAGCAGAGAATAATACAGTACAAGCGGCATATTCTGTTTGTGGCATTCATCAGCCAACATCTTCAGGATGTCCTTACCGTAAAGTGTATGCATGACATTGAAATCAGAATATTGGGTATTCCACATACTGAATCCATCATGATGACGCGACACGAAGGTGATATATTTCATGCCGGACTCTTTGGCCATTCTTACCCAACCTGCGGCATCAAACTTAACCGGATTAAAGAATTGTTCCAATCGCTGGTAATTGGCAAACTTGATTTTGTCATTATTGAGTACCCATTCGCCCCGACCCATAATGCTGTATAATCCCCAGTGAATAAACAAGCCGAATCGTCTGTCCTCAAAGGCTTCACGCGCCTTTAGATTTGCAGGATCAGGATGGTAATCTTGTGCTTTGCCTGAAAAAGAAGTGACTATCAATAAAATAAACAATAAATATTTTATTAATGTCTTTTGACCATAGATATTTTGTGTATTCAATTTAATTCCGTTTTATTTTGAAGTACCCTTTGCCAACATCGCACCCAGCCAGGCCATTGGCAGATAAGCGAGGATGAGATCACAGAGTGTGAACCATAGTGGAGTAGGCAACATAAAAATCATAGTGATTCCCCCGAATAAAAAGAATGCACCAATTACCATCGCAAAGTTCATTTTATTGTCTGCTGCAATTTTGTAAGCCAAATATGCACCAAACAACGTTCCGAGTGCGTGTGCCATAAATGGAAACAGGAAATATTTCATTGCCAGTGTGGGTAGGATCTTCTTCAGGGCTTCCATATCATTCGGATGGACGCCGGGAACAGGTAGGACGGCTGAACCCAATTTGACTAACATCATGTTGATAATCGATCCAAATAATAGTCCAAGTATGACAGCTAATACATTTTTCAATAAACGATTCATACTATAGTTTTTTTAATCCTTTCACTGCGTTTTTATCCACGGCTTTGATACTGATGGCAAATCCGCCACCGGCAGCTGACCACAGATCAATCGTTGATTTATTATCTACAGATGGTCTCCAGATTTCCCGCGCTGTTCACGGCGGAACAATTGCCTTGCTCCCCCGGCATCGAAGTGAAGTTCAACAGCGACGCGGACTCTTGTGCGTTTTTTGCCGGTGACCGCTTGGTGCTGAACCAATGCCGTGGCACGTCCCACGTGGACCCCCATTACTACCGCGAGTACGACTTTACCTTCTCTTCCCCCCGCCCGGACC
>CAZGKN010000148.1:0-1652 GCA_964525915.1 uncultured Saprospiraceae bacterium
ATCACAAAATCAACACAGGAAAAACAGGAATTAGCAGCTCTTAAAAATAGCTGGTATCAGGCTGAAGTGGCGGGTTTAAAGCCTGAAGATGCACTGCCGGGGGCAATAACTTTTCTGGCACATTGCAGGCAGTTGGGTATTAAAATTGGCTTGGGCTCTGCAAGTAAAAACGCGCATGCGGTATTGGAGAAATTAGGTGTCATAGAAATGTTTGATACTATCATCGATGGCAATTCTATCAGTAGAAGTAAACCAGACCCGGAGGTATTCATATTGGCTTCGGAAAATTTGAAAATCCCGCCTGGCCAATGTGCTGTTTTCGAGGATGCAGCAGTGGGTATCGAAGCAGCTAATCGGGGGAAGATGACATCAATCGGTATTGGTAGTGCGATGAATCTGCCCCATGCTGAATTGGTGTATGAAGGCCTGAATGAAGCAGATATCAGTCATGTGATTAGATGTATTGATAAAGTATAAATTATTTTTTGATGTGTAAAGTATAATCTGAATGGAACAATTTTTATCCGTGGAACCCTGGCGCATTGTGGAGGTAGATTTCCATCCGGCGAGGCACAGTCTGGCTGAGTCCATTTTTTCGATTGGTAATGGTAGAATGGGGCAACGCGGGATGTTTGAAGAATCATACTCCGGGCCATCACTTCAGGGGAGTTACTTAGCCGGGGTATATTACCCGGATAAAACAAGGGTCGGTTGGTGGAAAAATGGATATCCTGAAAGTTTTGCCAAGGTAGTCAACTCTGTAGATTGGAAGAGTGTCCGAATGATGGTAAATGGCACTGAAATTGATTTGTACAAGATGAATCCTGCCGCTTTTTGCCGCATATTAGATATGCGGAATGGTGTGCTGAGTAGAGAGTTTACAGTTTGTCAGGAGGACGGGACAGAAGTCCAGATTCATACCCGGCGCTTTTATAGCATGGTTCATCGGGATTTTGCTACGATGGAAATTAGTATTACCGCAGTAAATCGATCCCTTGATCTTAAGATTGATTCACTACTCAATACCAGTGTATTTAATCAGGATGCCAATTATGACGAACAGTTTTGGGAAGATTTCAATTTGAATGAGCAAGAAGGTTTGCCGGTCTTATTATGTAAAACAAAAAAAACAGATTTTGATATCGCAGCTGGAATGAGAAATCAGGTCTCTCATTCAAATGGAGGTCATTTATCCGGGAAGTACACGATTAAAGAGAGTTCCCGGCTTGAAGAATCTTTTGATTGTAAGTTAAACGCTGGTGAGACTATCTGTCTGACTAAGTATGTCGTTATAAAAACCTCATTCTTTTATCCGGGTATGAGTTTATCGTCAGGTGTGGTTACGGATCTGGAGAAAGTTTCTGATCATGATTTTAATACACACTTAAATCAGCAAACGCAATGGTGGAGTAAGAAATGGGAGGAATCCGATATTGAGATTTGCGGTGATGATGCTGCACAACAGGCTATCCGATTTAATATTTTTCAATTAAATCAAACTTATACCGGCGAACATCCGCAATTAAATATCGGACCCAAGGGCTTTACCGGGGAGAAATATGGCGGTAGTACCTATTGGGATACTGAGGCTTATTGTTTGCCCTTTTACCTGGCTACATCAAGTCAGGATATTGCATTGAATTTATTGCTTT
>CAZGKN010000148.1:1662-4968 GCA_964525915.1 uncultured Saprospiraceae bacterium
TCAATTAAATAACCTGGTAATGTTTTCACAAAAAAAAACATAGAATTATTACAAGTTGGATGGCGGGGAAGCATCAGAAGGCGAGTATGATTATGATTGAAACACTAATGCTTATTGAAAAACAGACGAAACAAAATCCACTTATAGTTCTTGTTAAAGCAATTGAGAATGCTGCAAAACTGGGCTTTGACAACGGAGCGGCACTTTACCCTATGGTTACCATGAATGGTGAAGAGTCACACAATGAATGGGAGATCACTTTTGAAGAAATCCACCGGAATGGTGCGATTGCGTATGCGATATATGATTACACTACTTATACAGGTGATGAAAGTTACTTGCTGGGTGATGGGATGGAAGTATTGGTGGGTATTGCGAGATTGGGGGCGCAAAGAACGACCTATTCAGAGGATAAACAACAGTATGTTATACTAGGTGTGACCGGCCCGAATGAATATGAGAATAATGTGAATAACAACTGGTACACCAATTACTTAGCGGTTTGGTGTTTGAAATATACTATCCTGAACCTCAACCGATTAGAAGCTGAAGGCCCAGATACCTTTAGTAGTCTTTGTAATAAGTTGAATTTTAATGCTGCACTGGAGATCCCCGAATGGCAAGCGAGGATTGATAAAATGTATTATCCGATTGATACCAATAATGCAATCTTTTTGCAGCAGGAAGGTTATCTGGATAAGGAACAGATTCTGGTGAAGGATCTGAATCCTGTAAATCTCCCATTGAATCAGAAATGGAGTTGGGACAGGATTCTCAGGTCTTGTTTTATCAAACAGGCTGATGTATTGCAGGGCTTGTATTTTTTTGAAAATGAATTTACTACGGAGGAAATACGAAGAAATTTTGATTTTTACGAACCACGTACGGTACACGAGTCCTCGCTATCACCCTGCATTCATGCAATTTTAGCAGCAGCAATCGGTGATTACCCAAAGGCGTATGAGATGTATATCCGCACTGCCCGGCTTGATCTGGATAATTACAACAATGATACTGAGGATGGTCTGCACATTACGTCAATGGCGGGAACCTGGATGGCTGTGGTCAAAGGTATCGGTGGTATGCGGATACGACAAGGAAAATTACATCTGAGCCCATTCTTGCCAAATGATTGGGATTCATTTCAATTTAATATATTATTCAGAGCGAATCAGTTAAAGGTTCGGACAGACAGGCAATCGATCCGTGTGATGAATGTCACAGGTCCCGATCTGGATATTGTAATCTATGGCGAGCTTATCAGTCTGAAGCGTAATCAGACTTATGTGTATGACAAGAAGGTTCTTTTAGCATGAATAAATACGCATTGATTCCGCTGATTTGTGTAATTTTTCAACTCAAATCTTTTGTTCCATTATCTGGAAATAATTTAGATAAAATAAATATGGCTGATACTGTCAGATTCCCGGATTGGGTAAAAAATGGTGTAATTTATGAAGTAAACATCCGGCAATTTACACCTGAAGGCACGCTTAAGGCATTTGAGGCTCATTTATTCAGATTGAAGAATTTAGGTGTAGATATCTTATGGTTAATGCCGGTTTTTCCGATAGGGAAAGTTGACAGAAAAGGCAGCATGGGAAGTTATTATTCGGTCAGTGATTATCACAGCATCAATCCGGATATGGGAAATATGCAGGATTTTGACCGGCTAATTGCAAAGGCACATGCACTCGGTTTTAAAGTTATTTTAGACTGGGTGGCAAATCACACTGCTCACGATCATAATTGGGTAACAGATCATCCTGACTTCTATCTGAGAGATTCTACAGGTGCACCACAGATTCCTGTGGATAATTCCGGTCATCCAACTGACTGGACTGACGTAGTTGATCTGGATTATAATAATCAGGTGATGCGGGATTCTATGCGTGAGGCGATGATGTACTGGATAGACAAGCATCATATCGATGGGTTCAGGTGTGATATTGCGGGTTTTGTTCCATTGGATTTCTGGCAGTCAGTTCGAAAGGAGCTGGATAAGCGGGGTAATTATTTGTTTTTAGGCGAATGTGAAGAATCGAATTATTATAATGCGTTTCAAGTGCAATATGGGTGGACTTACTTTCATCTGTGGGAAGACATTGCAAAGGGCAAGAGACCGGCATCCGGTATTGATACACTCGTGCAGACAGATCTTTCTAAGAACCCGGCGAATGCACTCAAGATGCTGTTTATCGATAATCATGATGAGAATAGCTGGAATCATACTATGCAGGAGCGTTTTGGCCCGGGATACAAGACATTTGCTGTGCTTGCTTTTACCTTGCCCGGTATTCCATTGATGTATTCAGGCCAGGAATCGGACCTTGCAAAGTCATTACGGTTTTTCGAAAAAGACACGATTAATTTCGGAGCTTTTGCTTCCACTGGATTTTATCACAAACTTATTGAATTAAGGCATGATAATGAAGCATTATGGAGTGGGACTTCCGGTGGTGATTATACAGAATTGTGTCAGTCACAGCCTACCCAGGTCTTTGCCTTTCGTCGGAAAACTGCCAACCAAGAAATTATGGTGATAGCAAACCTAAGTCAGCAGGAAACAAATGTCCAATGGTGCCCCGGACAAGTTAATAATGCACAGTATAAAGATTTAATGAGTGGCGCATCTGTTGAGTTGGGCGAATCATATCAATTGACACTAAAGCCCTGGGAGTATCACATATTTATCAAATAATTAATCCACTTTTTATGGCAGCTAGTATAAGACCTAAGTTATCATTGCGTCAGATATTCAATATGAGTTTTGGATTTCTGGGTATTCAATTTGGATTTGCACTTCAGAATGGCAATGCATCACGTATTTTGCAAACCTATGGCGCTGATTTAGATCATTTGTCCTGGTTTTGGCTGGCTGCACCACTCACAGGTATGTTGGTACAACCCGTGATCGGTTATTTTTCCGACCGGACATGGACATCTTTGGGCCGGAGACGACCGTATTTTTTAGCTGGCGCAATAGTAGCCTCTATCGCTTTGATATTTATGCCTAATGCGGATTTATTGACTACCATATTACCCCCATTATATATTGGAGCAGGTGTACTTATGTTGATGGATACTTCATTCAATGTATCGATGGAGCCATTCAGGGCACTCGTTGCGGATAAATTGGGTGCTGATCAACGGACATTGGGTTTTTCGGTACAAACTTTTCTGATTGGCGTAGGCGCCGTAGTTGGCCGGCGCGTGCTGCGCCCCGCTACCGAAGTTGATGATGCTGCCGCCGCCCGCCGCGACCATGTGCGGATGCACCGCGCGCATGAGGTTCAAGGTGGCCAC
>CAZGKN010000148.1:4978-5879 GCA_964525915.1 uncultured Saprospiraceae bacterium
TCCTTATATATATGCCAATTGGCTGGGAATACCAGCCACAGCTGATCCCGGCAAGGTTCCGCTGAATGTGGTTTATTCTTTTTACACCGGCGCAATTGTATTTATCCTGACAATATTATGGACAGTTTTTACGACAAGTGAATTTCCACCTGGTGAAACTGAGGATTATAAAAAAACGAAAAGTGAAGGGCGGAAAGGAATGGGTACTATTCTGCATGATATTGCATCTATGCCAAAGACTATGCGACAACTCGGTTTAGTTCAATTTTTCAGTTGGTTTGCACTCTTTAGTATGTGGGTATTCACCACTCCGGCCATTGCCAGTCATGTGTATGGTCTGGATATTGCTGATCATTCATCTGCTAAGTATAATGAGGCCGCGAATTGGGTAGGGATTATTTTTGGTGTGTACAATGGTGTGAGTGCGGTCATTGCATTGATGTTGCCCTTTATTGCTAAAAGAATTGGCAGGAAGTCAACCCATGCTTTATCTTTAGCTATTGGTGGACTGAGTCTGATATCAATATATTTTATTTCGGATCCGAATATACTTATTCTGCCGATGGTAGGCGTAGGCATAGCCTGGGCCAGTATATTGGCAATGCCTTATGCGATCTTAGCCGGTGCAATTCCTGAGCGGAAAATGGGTATTTATATGGGGATTTTTAATTTTTTTATCACCTTGCCACAAATTGTGAACGGAATAATCGGTGGCCCGATTGTTAAGTACATATATCATGATCAGGCTATATATGCCTTGATAATGGCCGGTGTGTTTTTTATTATTGGCGCATTCTCTATGTTTTTCGTGGAAGATAGAGATGAGGTAGCTGTGAGTTGAGACAGTAAAGCTTTGGAGGGCAAATGATTATCTTTGCCGGATAATATTGATATAACTTGG
>CAZGKN010000149.1:0-5878 GCA_964525915.1 uncultured Saprospiraceae bacterium
AATTCTCTATTTTTAAAACATTCTACTCTTTTTTCTTATCCATTATTCACGTTAAATAATATTTATTTTAACAGTATTTTTAAAGTCCATGCACTTTCACAAGGAATTATGTCCGGAGTTAGCTTCGGCAGTGTAACTATCAATTTACCCTGTTTATACTTAGATTGCACAGTGCCATCAAAACCCAGCAATTCAATTTTTGATGGTTTGCTGATGTTATTGATTGTAATCTCATTTTTCCATTGTGTAATAATGGAAAAAACTTTATTTCCTTTTTGTGTAAAAAAGACATCCGTATTTGAATTAATCTCAGGTGCCTCATGCCAGGGAATCGTACCATATATCGCTTCACCATTCACTTGCAGCCATTTTCCTATATCCAATAACCGTTGCTGCATGATTACCGGTATAGTTCCATCTGCAGCTGGACCGATGTTCAACAGGAAATTACCGCCCCTCGCAACTATACTAATGAGCTCATGAATCAATTCATTGCTACTTGCATAATCCTTCAAATCTTCATTCCTGTTGTATCCAAATGATTGTCCGATTCCGCGTGTTTCTTCCCAGGGCTTATCCATTGAAGTAGTACCATGACCATATTCTGAAGTATAGAAATCCCCATGTTTCCCTTTGGTATCATTGCCCCATCGGTCATTGACTACAATCGTATTTCTCACAGGCGATTCATTATACAACCACGCCAGAAAGGTTTTACTCTGCCAGGTCGTCGCTGACTGTTCCCAATCACCATCAGCCCAAAGTACATCCGGCTTATATCGCAGTACCAGATCCCGGAGTTGGGGCAACATGTGCTGACTAACATACGCATTTACATCCTTCCTGTATAGCGGTTTATACCACTCATATAATGAATAATAAAAACCCATGTGCAAGCCCGCTTGCTTCACAGCATCAGATAATTCACCGGCCAAATCACGGTGTGGGCCTATATCCATTGAATTCCAATTCCAGCTTTGTGCCGAAGGCCACAGACAAAATCCATCATGGTGTTTACTTGTCAGCACTACATACTGTGCTCCTGCATCTTTAAATAATTGTGCCCATTCATTTGGCTTAAATAATTCACATTTAAATTGAGGTGCAAAATCTTGATAATGAAAGCCCGGACCATATACACGCGCATGGAAAGCCTCAAAATCTTTATGAATTTTTAGATTAGTGTCGATCAACCGTTGCCAATACCATTCCGCATAATTACTACCAAAACCATCTGCATACGAATCTGTAGCCCAGGCAGGCACTGAATAAATCCCCCAATGTATAAAAATACCAAATTTAGCACCGGGATACCAATCAGGTACAGGCCGCTGATCCGGCGATTGCCAGTCAGCCTGATAACTCTGACAAAAGACAATAGGACTTTTATCTATTGATAAAATAAACAGAATAAAAATTATTGCTTTTTTTATATTCATTTAATTCTTACTCTTTTATGGTGTAATATATTTAATTTTAATTTACCAGATGATTTTTGAAGTCCGCCGTATTTGCGCAGCACAACTGTTCCATAATCTGCTGCACCTGTGTTTTTAACATACCGATACTATGTTCACCACCGCTCTTATTTAATGCAGCTATTGCATACATAAAATATCTGCCCAGAAAAGTAAACTGTGCTCCACATGCCATCGCCCGGGCAATGTCAGGTCCGGAGCGAATCCCACCATCCATCATAAGCGTAATCTTATCACTGTAATTTTTACTAATACGCTGAAGTGCATGTATAGATGACTCTCCGGCATCCAACTGCCTGCCGCCATGATTGGACACTATAATCCCATCGATGCCCATTTTAATAGCTAGCTCAGTATCTTCCTCACTGGCAATACCTTTCAAAACTAACTTTCCTTTCCATTGATCACGTATTGCTTTGATTCTCTCTTCACTGAGCCTGCCGGAAAATGTCCGGTCCATAAACAAACCTAACTTTCCCATATTCAGATTTCGTGGGATATAGGGTTTAAGGGTAGCAAAATGCGGAATTCCATGGAGTAAGGTTTGGATGCCCCAATGCGGGCGTCTCATCATCTGGATTACATTCCGTAATGTCATCCGGGGAGGCATAGCCAGACCATTGCGAATATCTCGTGGCCTGAATCCAAAAGTTGGTACATCACTGAGTAACACCAATACCGGGTATTGAGCTACCTTTAACCGACGAATGATATCATCCCGCAGTGAATCTTCCGTAGGATGATAGAGCTGATACCAGGCTTTCCCGTGGGTTATTTCACTAATAGTCTCAATTGAAGCGGTAGTAACAGTACTCAGGACAAAAGGAATATTATGACGAAAGGCCGCTTTTGCCAGAATCTCAGGTGAACCCGGCCACATCAGCCCTTGTAAACCAACAGGGGCGATACCAAAAGGCGCATCATACGTATGTCCAAATAATTCAGTCTGCATATTAATTCCACTGTAGTGCTTTAAATACTGTGGGATTAATTCGATGGAGTGTAAATCACTGGTATTCTTATACATATTCACATCCTCATTGCATCCGCCATCCAGATATTCAAAGGCAAACTTTGGAATCTTCTTACGTGCCTTTTGTCGCAAATCCTCAGTAGATGGATATCTCGAATCATAAGTCCAGGCCATCCGTCAGTTGTTTAATTTTGTAAATCCGCCATCAATCGGATAATCACAGCCCGAAATAAATCCAGCTTCATCGCTGCAGAGATAGAGTGCCAGCGCAGCAATCTCTTTAGGCTCAGCCATTCTCCCAATAGGTTGAGTTTTAGACAAAGTTTCAAACATTTCCTGTTCTCTGCCCGGATAATTTTTCTTCAAAAAGCCTTCTACAAATGGCGTAAATACACGTGCCGGAGAAATGGAGTTACAGCGGATATTCTCATGGATATAATCCTTAGCCACACTCATTGTCATGGCGAGAATAGCACCTTTTGATGTGGAGTAGGCGAATCGATCCGGTATGCCCACCAGTGCAGCAATAGAGGCCAGATTCAATATAACACCCCCTTTATTTTGTCTGAATACCGGAATAGCCTCATGGATACAATTATAAGCGCCCTTTACATTGACAGTCATCACCCGATCAAAATCATCTTCATTCGTATCGTCTGCTTTACCTATGTGTGCTATACCGGCATTATTCACCAGTATATCGAATAATCCAATGGAATGGAAAGCAGCTTTCACTGCAGACTGATTTGCAATATCACATTGAAACTCCTTCGCAGCTCCACCTTCCTGAACAATTTCATCTACGACAGCCCGACCAGCCTGCATATTCAAATCAAGAATATGGACTTGCGCGCCTTGTGTAGCAAATAATAAAGCTATTGCCCGACCTATCCCGCTGCCACCACCGGTGATTACTACATTTTTATATTGCAAAGAGAACATATACCAGATAATTGGTATTAATGTACGGCTTTTTTAGAAACTCAGAAATGAAAAATTATACCTTTGGACTTTGAAAACCCACAATATCAACATAATGCGCCCAAATAAGGTACATTATTTATTACGGTCTAAAATCACTCTTACTTCCGACTCAGACAGGCTGGTAATATTGGCTATTAACTCGATCGGAATACCATTCTTATCACTTTGAATAACTACAGCGATGGTATTCTGCTCAATACCTTTAAGTATGCCTTGTTCGATGCCTTGTTCGATACCTTGTTCGATACCTTGCTCAATGCCTTGTTCGATGCCTTGTTCAATGCCTTTTTGTCTTAATTGTTCTGCTGTGGTCATCGCTTCACTTTTTACTTCAGGTGGAAAATCATCTATAAAGTTAATAAAAATATCTGGGTTTATATTTGAATTACTAAGTGCATAAACGAAGATATAATGCAAATAGTTCCGACCCATATCCGTCCGCAGTCCACGAAAGGTACGAATCAATATCGATCGGTCTATTGAATCAATAAATCGTAAAATCTGGACATAAATTGCCGTCCTTAGCAGGTCATCTTCTATGCTATCAATCTCCTCATCTGATTTATGTTTCAGATCGATAAACAAACACTTAAATGTTGGTAAAAATGAAACCACTGATTCGGGCAATTTACCAAAATAATCTTTAAGCTCAGGATACTCCCAATGTTGTTTGCCATGATAGTAAATTAACGGTATAATTAGTTGAGGTGTTTGTTTCTGTTTTATCTGTGCCCTGTAGGCAAGTGCCATATATTCCAATAACTGGAAACCAACAAATTTCTCCGGACTGGACTTTAGTTCAATAAGAATCGAGACTACTACACGTTCTTTAGTGTTTTTTACAGGTACATCAAATAAGACATCAGCCATACGGGACCGCATCTTCTCTGTAATAAAACTGGAATTTACTATTTCGTATGCTTCGATGTCCAATTGGGAGGCAACTTCATGCGAGATGAAATTGTGCATAAAAGCAATCGCTGCACCACGATCTGACAATATATACTTAAGGAAAGCATCATGGGTAATTTGGGTGAATTTATCACTGGGCATGTGGATAATTTTAGTTCATGCTCCAAATATACAATTCAAAATCTAATTTTGTGTAAAAAATACAGGCTATTATGAAATAATCCGGTAATAAAATAAAATATTACAAAAATTCGATTCACATCAACAATTTCATCTTTATAATGACACTCCCCTTTTCCAGGGGATAAAGTCATCCTGATTGAGTAATACAGCTTTCGGAACCACTTCACCGCTGGCTGCTTTTATACAATATTCAAGTATTTCCGCACCCATTTGCGCTATTGATTTACTACCATCAATGATTCCACCACAATCTATATCAATAATATCCTGCATTCGCTTAGCCAGAGTCGAGTTAGTAGCTAATTTTATTGTCGGGCACACCGGATTCCCGGTAGGGGTACCCAATCCTGTGGTAAACAATATCAAAGTTGCCCCTGATGCTGCTTTCCCAGTAGTGGCCTCCACATCATTGCCCGGAGTGCAGACCAGGCTTAGTCCAGGTTTCGTAACCGGTTCGGTATAATCCAGGACATCGACTACCGGTGAAGTCCCACCTTTCTTAGCTGCACCTGCGGACTTGATCGCGTCTGTAATCAGGCCATCTTTGATATTTCCAGGTGAAGGATTCATATAAAAACCTGAGCCCACCGCGTGAGCCATAGCATCATACTCTCGCATTAGTTTGATAAACTTCTGCGCTGTACGTTCATCTACACTCCGATCAATAAGATTCTGCTCTACGCCACACAATTCCGGAAATTCAGCGAGCAAGACTTGGCCACCGAGTGCGCACAACAGATCTGCTGTATAACCCACCGCTGGATTTGCAGAAATCCCACTGAATCCGTCGCTCCCGCCACACTTTACACCGATGCATAATTTGCTCAGTGGTATAGGTACCCGTTCTGATTTATTGAGTTCGATTAATCCCTTGAAAGTCTTACGGATAGCCAACTTTATCAACAACTCTTCATTTTGAATTTGTTGCTGTTCGAATACCAATAATGGTTTGTCAAAATGAGGATTTCGTCGTTTTATCTCTTCTTTGAGTTGGGACAATTGCAAATGCTGGCATCCGAGGCTTAAAATAGTTACTCCGCCGACATTGGGATGGTCAGCATAAGCCGCCAGTAACTTCCCCAGCGTATCAGCATCCTGCCGGGTCCCACCACATCCACCCTGGTGATTTAAAAATTTTACACCATCAATATTTTCAAAAAGTCGTTTTTGTTTAGGCGTACTTTCCGGCGAATCTAAATCCATAGTGTTTAGATCTTCTCCCTTTTGGTATGCTGAGACTAGCGCCCCCGTATAGGATTTATATTTATCACTAACTGCATAACCCAATTCATTATCGAGTGCTTCACGGATCACATCCAGATTGCGATTCTCACAAAAGACTGTAGGA
>CAZGKN010000150.1:0-2366 GCA_964525915.1 uncultured Saprospiraceae bacterium
CCCTGATAACAAGAGATCGATGTCAAAAGAAATGAAAACACTATTGCTTTGATCAACATTAGTACGATATTGAATGGTACGAAGAAGACACGCAATCCTCTCACGAAATCTTCATTGGACAGCATACCCGTGGGTACGCTCGCGAGCCATCCACCACAGATACCTATGCCTGCACCTAAAATAACTAATAAGGGTATGGCGATCAATGCACCGATGATTTTAGGCATGATGAGGTAACCGTAGGTATTTACACCCATGATATCCATCGCGTCGATATGTTCCTTCTGGCGCATACCGCCGATCTCGGCAGCCATATTCGAACCTACCTTTCCGGCTAGTACCAGACAGGTCACCGTCGGTGCCATCTCGATAATCATGATGTCGCGTACGATATATCCGATATAATAATTGGGTACTAAGGTGCCATCAAGCTGATATAAGAATTGAATGGCTGTCACCGCACCGATAAATAAACTGATGATTGCTACGATGAGGAGTGAACCGATGCCGATATCGTTCATCTGCCTCAGGGTTTCTTTCCAGTACATGTAAGTCCGCTCAGGTTTTGCGAGACCCTGCCACAACATCTCCATGTATCTGCCCAGATGAAATAAGGCTCTTTTGATCATAAATTCAATCAATAGCTTTTACTGCGGTAAATATATATTCAATATTTTTATATATATAATTTTTTGTTATGTTTTTGTGAAAAAAAATTTCAGACCTTGGCTAATCTCCGCTGAAACATAGGTGGTAAAATGAATCTGACAACATGGTGTCAAAAGACCTGTAAGTATTCACCCGGACAATTCCATCTTCTTTTTATTGATCTCCTGATCAGAGGGGCTTAGCCCTGAGCTCTTTGTAGATAATTGCATTATGATAAATTGAGGGGCGTAGCCTAGATATCTAAAACACTTTACTTTTTGTCCCCGTTCGATTTTATCATCATCTGTTTATTTTGCAAAAATTGCTCATTGACTAAGTCTCATTGGTTATATCGATAATTAAACTTCTTTAGATAAGTCAGTCTTGCCATTCTAAAATTGATGTTAAATTCAAAGGTGCCAGGGCTACGCCTCTTGATTCTGTATAGAAATTATGTCTATCAAGATATCAGGGTTACGCCCCTGACCAGAGTTACGATCTGAAAATGCGCACAGTTTTATAGGGGTGATATTCCTTCTATTTAATCTGAATAGTTGCCCTTTTTCTATGAGGTCCCTAATGTCTCAAAGTGTGCAGTCATGGGAAGCTTTAATGATTTTAGCTGTGTATAATGAGTCTAACTTAACATTATATTTGTGCGGAACCATAAGAATTATTCTACGCATTTATGCGTAGAAAATAGACTTTTTTCACCGCATCTAATCCCGCTTCCCTCTATATCATCGACCATGTACAGTTTAGAGTTTGATGAACTCAAAGCAATTTGATTGAGATAAGTGATCAATTAAAACTAAGGTAAATGGATGTAATGTGTTAATGATATGTTAATTAATTATCTATCTATCTATCTATATTGTGATTACTTTAATCCCGGATTATGTATTAGAAATTTACTGCGATAAAATTGGATTTCATATTTGTTTCTGTACTCATTTTTTAGTCCTCAATGCAGCAAAGACTGCACCTGCGGGTAAAAAAATCCGTGCATCACAACTATTTTACCCAATTTTATCTCGTGACAATGTCCAATACAGAATCCGGGATCATTCATCCGGAGGAAATACATAAGATAGTTGGTGGTGAAAGTTATACAGTTTGTAATTTTAAAATAAGCTATTATTTTAAAATTGTACAAACGTAATACCGGCATAGCAGTCAAATAGGCTAATTGATTAGCCTATATTGAATGCATGATCGGTATACCTTGAAATGAGTAGCCGGTATGGGTGTGACCGGAATATGCCTGGATTTTTAAAATTTTTATTATGAAAAACATTATATTCTTGTATTTAATAGTCTTCATTATTGGAACTTTATCATGTAATAAAAGTGAACTTAATATGAGTTCTGATGAATTTGAAACCAGAGACAATTGTAGTGGGCTATCAGAAAATGAGATATCGTCTTTAGGTAACTTGCACAATGGATATCTTGATACTTTGTTTCAAAAATGCAAAGGAGTAGCTGATTCAAGCTTGACAGATAGCTTAAGAGCAGTAGCTATGAGACTTAATATGAATTTTTCAGTCATAGGGAGAATTAAGTCTGAAATTATAGATTCTGCATTGAGTTATGCCTCTATTTTAAGCAATGCAAATTTCAAAATTGATAAGATTCCTTCGAGTTTTTTTTATTCTATTCCAGTTAAAAATTATACCTCTAAAATTATTGCAGTTTCTGATACGTCAAAAAATTTG
>CAZGKN010000150.1:2376-5769 GCA_964525915.1 uncultured Saprospiraceae bacterium
AATGCATCAAGCTAAAATTGATTTGAGCCTATCCTGCATTGAATTGGAATATATAGAAGGTATTATAAGTATTAGCAAAGGATCGTATTATTATTGGGCGCCTACTGATAAAGGAGGTCTCAATAGCGGTGCTTTTAGGTCTGATCAAGAGATAAGTATTAGAACATGGAGTTGGAAAAAAGCATTTATTGCCGATGTTGCATCAGGTGCTACTCACATGCTTGGTAATGCTGTTGTTTGGAGTATTGGGCTTGCAACTCCCGGGACCAATGTAGCAATTTTATCAGCCTGGGCAATAAGTACTGCTATAGGATCTGCCTGGGGCGGATTAATGTAATTTTGAAAATTTATCCTATATGATCTACAAAAAGAAGAAGTTAAAAACAATAGCAGGTATAGTAATTGTAACAATTATATCTTTTTGTACATTTTTCTTTCTGGTCGGATACTCTAGTTTTATAAATGCAAAGACTACCTGGCAGAAGGTATTGCCTGTTTTAGCAAGTGTTATAGTAGCGCTTAGTTCTAGCTTGCCGCCTTATATTATTGATAGATATTGTAGGCGTAAGCAGAATGATCTGAGAAATAGATATGAAGATTGAGTATAATGAAGAACAGATTTGCTCCCCAAATATGACCTCTATGTCACTATGTACTGAGTATTAAGCAGAATCAGCAGGATGTTAAAATTCTTTTGAAGAGTGCTTTATTCAAATGACTACAAAAGTTAAATTTCACCCTCACTTATGCTCCTTCTCATAATCCTCCCTCGACACAAACTGCAGTGAAACACTGTTGACACAGTGACGGGTATCTTTCGGTGTGAAACCCTCACCGATGAATACGTGCCCCAGGTGCGCACCACAATTAGCACAGAGTATCTCTGTTCGTATGCCATCCGCATCAGTCACGCGCTTTACTGCACCCGGTATCTCGTCATCGAAGCTCGGCCAACCACAATGACTCTCAAACTTATCCTTTGAGTCATAGAGCGGCGCATTGCAGCGCTTACATTCATATACGCCATTACCCTTGAAGTTGTAGTACTTGCCGGTAAATGGACGTTCCGTTCCTTTCTCCACGATGACGCGCTCCTCCTCAGGGGTCAACTGATTGTAACCGGTAGAGTTCGTCTCCTCAGGATGATTGACCTTTAGTTTACTCTCGAATTTCTTCCTGAACTTGGTTACTTTCGGATTGATGATAAACTGGCAGTACGGTTGATTTGGATTACGATTGTAATAATCCTGGTGATATTGCTCTGCTACATAAAAATTCTTCAGTGGCTGTACTTCAGTCGTGATATTGTCACCCCAAAGTGAAGTGGCGACATTTTTAATTGAGTTTTCTATCGTGTCTTTTTCACCCGGGTGGCTATAGTAAATGCCGCTACGGTATTGCGTACCTCTGTCATTACCCTGTTGATTGAGTGTGGTAGGGTCATGAACTGTCCAAAAGACATCCAGGATAGTAGATAATGATATTTTTGCCGGATCGTAGGTCAGACGCACCGCTTCGGCAAAGCCGGTATTGCCGGTGCAGACTTGTTCATAAGTAGGATTGGCAAACTTACCATTGGCGTAGCCCGATTGGACAGCTTCTATGCCTTCCAATTCAAGATAAACAGCCTCAGTGCACCAAAAACAGCCACCGGCTAAAACAATTGTATCTAAATTTTCCGTATTCATTTTTTCTTGAGTTTGTGTTATGACTTGTGAATTTGCTACCGGTGCTGCCGATTGATTGCATTGCACAGCGAGTAATGAAAGCAGGATAGTAAGTAACTTCATTTCTAATTCATTTAATATCTTTAAACGAAATTTCAAGCCAAGTGGTTTTGAGAAATTGATTTTAATCCATAGTCTGCCGTGGGAAATGATATTTATAGTATAGAAATGTTATCAGAAGGCTTCAGTGTCAGGCTAAATCCTTTATCTGTGATCTTTGCAGGTCATTTTCCCGGAAACCCTATTCTACCCGGTGTGATTCAGGTGAAGATTGCGGTGGAATGTGCAGGTATGGAATTAGGCCATTCTGTCCAACTCAAGGAATTGATTCAGGCAAAATTTCTTCAATATGTCGATCCGAGAGTGAATGGAGAATTATTGTGCCGGTGCGAAGTACGGCCAGAAGAGACAGGGTACAAAGTCAATGCGGTTATCTCCACCGGAGATGTAATTTTTTCTAAGTTATTGTTTACCTGCAGTCTTCTACATGCCTGAGCAGGAAATGGCATTAGCCAGATATTCTAAAGAGCTCGCTGATCAGATGGAGGCATGTGTGCTTATCCCTACGTATAATAATGCCGGAACATTGGCTGAAGTAATCAGTCGCAGTCAATCATTTATCACCGGCATTATCGTAGTCAATGATGGCTCGACAGATGATACAGCAAAGGTACTGGATAGTTTTACTGGAATCACAGTGATTCACCTGCCGCACAATAAAGGGAAAGGCAATGCATTGAAGCAGGGACTGGAGAAAGCTGAGACCCTGGGCTACCACTATGTAATTACGATGGATTCTGACGGGCAGCATTTCCCTGAGGATATTCCTTATTTACTATCCGGGTTAGACAAAACTTCAGATACTATCATCATCGGTAGCCGGAATATGTACCAGTCGTCAGTCCCGGTGAAAAGCTCCTTTGGTAACCGATTTTCAAACTTTTGGTTTCGGCTATACACGGGCATTAGTTTACCGGATACACAGTCCGGCTATCGGGTTTATCCTATCGGGGTCAATAAAATAAAGTTATTCAGCACTAAGTATGAGCTGGAAGTAGAGATCCTGGTCAGCGCAGCCTGGCGGGGAATGAATGTGAAACCGGTTCCTATCCGGGTATATTATCCACCGGGAGAGCTAAGGGTGAGCCATTTCAGGCCATTCAGGGATTTTACACGTATCTCGGTTTTGAACACGATTTTATTTTTCAGGGCATTCTTCTATGAGATACCGAAGCGCTATATTTTGCATCTGATCAGAACACCCTTTCGCACTTCGCTGAAAAGGGCTTTTGATGACCCAAAGGTAAGCCCGGTCAGGAAAGCATCTGCGATAGGCTTTGGTGTGTTTATGGGCATTTTCCCGGTCTGGGGATATCAATTAATCATAGGATGGGCGCTGTGTCAGGTATTTAAGTTAAATAAAGTCCTGTTTACCGTTGCTGCACATATTAGTATTCCGCCGATGATTCCATTTATCATATTTGCCAGTTATAAGGTCGGTGCCCTGGTAGTGAGAAACCCTATGCGCCTGGTATTTGATAAGCAGCTTTTGACAATTGAGAGTATAAAGAATAATCTGATTCAATACATAGTCGGTGCGATCTTATTATCCATCGTTGCCGGATTAGTGGCCTTTATCATAAGTCGTATCCTGTATTCAGTGACG
>CAZGKN010000151.1:0-5702 GCA_964525915.1 uncultured Saprospiraceae bacterium
AAGATTAATTAGTTAAAATATTGTTTTCACTGATTTTAATTTGTTTGAGGTGAATAGTTACCTTTACTATGGTACATAGAGGAGAAATTATTTGTGTGTATTCTGACTTATCAGAACTTGAACTTGATAACGCACCAGAAAAGGTAAAAGAACATTTTCTAAACTTACCGGATGATTATACAGAATATATCGAAATCACAGCGCAAATAGAGAACTTGGCACGGGAATATATTGCAGAAAAAGTAGTTGGTGAAACGAGCCTGGATGATTGTAGGCATATTGCGGCAGCTACAGTAAATAAAACTGATTATCTGATAAGTTGGAACTTTAAACATATTGTAAACATTTTTAGAATAAGAGGTTATAATGCCATCAATCTAAAAAATGGGTATATTCAAATTGACATACGTTCTCCAAAAGATATAATCGAATGAAAAAGGATAAAAAAATTTTTGAGAAAGAATTTGATACGGTTCAATTTTTCAGGAAAGTAAAAGAAAAGATAGCAGAAGAAACCAAAGAAATGAGCTTTCAGGAATTTAAAAAATATCTCAATGCAAGAAAGTTAAAAACAGTTAGAAATTGATGCCCTAACCGACAAAAACAGTTGGCTACGATTGCCAGATAATATTAAGATTTAAGTTTACCGGTAATCGTGCCCGTATCTTTAGATTGTAGAATATACTTATAAAAAAAAACAATATGTTGTCATCAGATGCTCGTATCGCGCGGATAATATTCGCCTCTGTTTATCCGATGTATTTAGCCAAAGTGGAAAAGAAAGGCCGGACCAAAGCTGAGTTGGATGCGGTTATTCACTGGTTGACCGGTTTTGATGCGGACAGATTAGCCGAATTAATCGAAGCCAGAGTTAACTTCGAAGCGTTTTTCAATCAGGCTTCTTTAAACCCACATGCTTCGCTGATTACTGGTATGATCTGTGGATACCGGATCGAAGAAATCGAAAATACACTTACCCGACAAGCCCGGTATCTGGATAAGTTAGTCGATGAACTGGCAAAGGGTCGTAAAATGGAAAAGATACTACGACAGGGATAGTTTAATAATTACATCACCACTGATATTTGGATTAACAGGATTAGTAAAAAACGAATTATCGCTGATTGTTTTACATTTGATTCATGTATTCCTTTCTGAAGCGTACGCTGAAAAGCATTATTCCTGCCCGACGACTCTATCAGGCGGAAGATCGTCTGCGAGCATTGTATGCCGGGCTGTATTCAGGGAATACATATCAATGCAATATCTGTAAAAAGCAACTCCGTACATTTATACATTCTGATGCACAGGAGCTCTGCCCCCGCTGCGGTAGTATCCGGCGTAGTCGCCGACTCTGGCAATTACTGGACAATGAATTCCTGAAAGAAAATCAGGCAATCCTTGATTTCTCTCCATCCCGGAGTATCTACCGTACACTGAAACAAAAACCTGTACATTACGTCAGTTCTGACCTCTCCGAAGATTTTATTGCAGATTATGCCTATGACATTTGCGCTATTCCGTGTGCAGATGCGGCTTTTGACCTGATCATTTGCTATCATATCCTCGAGCACATCGATGATGATCATCAGGCTATGCAGGAACTCTATCGTGTCCTGAAGCCCGGTGGCGTTTGTCTGATACAGACACCTTTCAAGGAAGGTGAAATCTATGAAGATTCCTCGATAACCCTACCTGCAGACAGAGAAAAACATTTTGGTCAGTGGGATCACGTGCGTATTTATTCAGTCGATGGGCTGAAAAGCCGCCTGGAACTTAGTGGATTCAGTGTCGAAGTGCGTCAGTTTGACGAAGTGGCAGACAAACGTTATGGTTTCAGTCCTGTGGAAACTGTCCTGATTTGCCGGAAATAATTCCAATATTTTACTATTTTGCAGTTTCGTTACAAGGTTAATGTTTCTCATTGAATTATGACTTAGTAGCCCTTGAATGCACGAATAAATGAAGCTAAACTTTTTCAATAAGGAAGGCCAACTCAATGAATTACCTGCTACCGCTATCTCAGGCAATGATATCAGCTCCTCCTGTCTGTATGTCTCCTCACTTGCAATAGCTGCGGCGGGACAGTATGCCTGGCTCTCACTGTTGATCGTGGTCGTGGTTCTCTACCTGTTCAGACAGATCTATGGTGAAGTAGTCGGTGCACTGCCGATGAACGGTGGTGCCTACAACGCGCTACTCAATACGACCAGCAAGCGGTTTGCCTCACTGGCTGCCTGTCTTACTATATTGTCTTATATGGCGACAGCAGTGATTTCCGGCGGTACCGCCATGTATTATCTTTCAACTTTAATACCGAATTTCCCGGTATTTATCGCGACTATTACCTTGCTCTTTCTCTTTATGTGCCTGAATATCGCCGGGATTTCCGAGTCGGCAAAAGTGGCTACGTATATCTTCCTTTTTCATATCTTATCACTGATATTGTTGGTAATCGTCTGTGCCTGGTTTCTTATAAATAATGGATTTGATATCCTTATCCAGAATTTCCAGCGCCCTTTGACTCAGGGTAGTTTACTGGTTGCCTTATTTTTAGGATTCTCTGTGTCAATGCTGGGCACCTCGGGATTCGAAAGTTCGGCTAATTATGTCGAAGAGCAAGCTGAGGGTGTTTTTCCAAAGACGCTGCGCAATATGTGGATCATTGTAAGCATTTTTAATCCGCTGCTGGCCTTCCTCACGCTTTCTATCATGACTATACCGGAAGCTGCACAAAACTCAAATGCACTATTGGCTAATTTAGGTGCTACAGCCGGTGGACCCTGGCTGAAATGGCTGATCTCCATAGATGCCTGTATCGTACTTAGTGGTGCTGTACTGACCTCATATGTCGGTGTATCAGGCTTGGTAAAAAGGATGACCCTGGATCGTTGTCTGCCTCAATTTCTGCTGAAAGAGAACAAACAAGGCGTTAATTATCCGATTATCATCGGTTTTTTTCTGCTTTGTGCTTCCATTCTTTATTTTACGATGGGCAATATTGAAGCGCTGGCGGGTGTTTATCTGGTCTCATTCCTGTCAGTAATGCTACTATTTGCCATCGGTAATATTTTATTAAAAATAAACCGCGACAAGCTCCCCAGACCGGAGAAAGCCAGTGGACTGGCCTTGCTGATTGCTGTCGTGGCCATATTCGGAGCTATTGCCGGAAATATATCTGAACATCCCGACTATTTCGGTGTCTTCCTCACCTATTTCATTCCCACAGTGCTGGTAGTTATGATCATGCTGTACAGAGTACCCTTATTGAGAGGGCTCTTAGGCCTGATGAAATATTACCTGGACTTTCCTTTTGAAAAAAAGTTGGATCACTGGCTAAAAAGGACGATCGTAAAAATCAATTCACAGAAATTTTTATTCTTCACCCGCGGTGACAATGTGGCCAACCTCAATACTGTCCTGTCCTACGTCAGGGATAACGAACATACCAATAAAATACTGCTCGTATCGGTAGTCAAGTCAGAGAATGATATTCCGGAAGGCCTGAAATCTGATATCGAAGTCCTGGACAGAGCCTATCCGGGCATCGACGTAGAATTTATCACTATTATCGGGACATTTACGCCGGATCTGATAGAAGATCTTTCTGTCCGGTATGACATCCCGAAAAACTTTATGTTTATCGGTGCACCCGGTAAGACCTTTCCCTATCGGATAGAGCACATGGGCGTAAGGGTGATCATCTGACAGACGTTTATTTTCCATCCCTTTTTTATCTTTCTTTGCACCAAAGATTAAAACTTCCGGTCAACAGAATACGTTAGTAAGGCAAGATAAATTATTATGGAGGGAGAAGTAGAAAAACTAAGTCAGGCGTTCTGGAATGAACGGTGGCAGAGTGGCCTCACCGGCTGGGATGTAGGATATGCCTCACCGACCATTGCGGAGTTCATGCGACAATATCCGGATAAGAATGCGGCCATATTGATCGCCGGCTGTGGCAATGCTTACGAAGCTGAATTTCTCGTAGCGCAGGGTTTCACGAATATCACACTGGTAGATATCGCACCCGAAGCCGTCGCGCGTCTGCAAATGAAGTTTGATGACGCAGCCCAGGTGAAAGTAATCTGTGCCGATTTCTTTACCCATCAGGGGCACTATGATCTGATGCTCGAACAGACCTTTTTCTGTGCCATTCCACCTGCCCGGAGAGGCGAATATGTACAGCATGCAGCATCGCTGCTGAATGATCAGGGCAAATTAGCCGGGCTGCTCTTTGACACTGATTTTGGGCGGGAAGGGCCACCGTTCGGTGGTAGTGAGGCTGAGTATCAGGCACTATTCGCGCCCTGTTTTACAACTAAAGTGATGGCTCCCTGTTATAACAGTATTCCGCCGCGGGCAGGATCAGAGTTGTTTATCCATCTGATAAAGAAATGAATACAGTAAAGACATATTTGCGCAAATGGAATCTACTGCGCACGCTGCAGTTTGCCATTGGTATATTCATTATGCTCGACGGGCTCCATTATGGTCAGTGGCCGGTCGCTGTAGTGGGTGCTATCGTTGCCATTCTCCCGGTCTTCAATGTAGGTTGCCGGAAATCAGCCTGTTGCCGGGCAGATTTTGATGTGGAAGAGCAGCGGAAAATATAGTTGTGCCCTGCATTTAAGCCTCACTAAAAGTCTGAATTCCAATCACCTGAAATCCATCATCAGGTACGGCCATTAAATAATTCTTGTGCTATTTGTAACTATTCACCTCAAATCAATTGAAATCATTAAAAATATTATTGCACCTAAATTAGGGTAGTGAGGTACCCCAGTATGGGTGAAATATTTATTAGGCCGGGGTTTTAACCCCTGGGTTGGTTAACGAATAAAGATTCGCTTAGCGTTATTTTTGCCCATTTCTATTAAAATTGGAATATACGGAATAATCTTAATGCAAAAATTGTGACAAACGTGATTAAAAAGGGTTTGATATGAATAGTTACTGCTATTTTCAGATCTTTGTATAGCTTTAGCCGGCATTTTGCCCGGGCATAAAATTAAATTGAAGTAAAAAAGAAGAAATAAATGAAAAAAATAGTCCTTAATCTACTGGATAAAATGGGTTATACACTTCAGAAAAACAGTGTCGCCAACAAGTATTCAGATATTCAGGAGGTGGAGTTTTGGGAAATATTTGAGTTTTGCAAGCCTTATACCATGACATCTATAGAGCGGATGTACAGCCTGTATAGTTCAGTCCGTTATGTCCTGGAGAAAGGCCTGGAAGGCGATTTCGTGGAATGTGGCGTATGGCGGGGTGGCAGCGCGATGATGATCGCAAAAATGCTGGCAAGCAGAAATATTACGGAAAGAAAGATCTATCTATACGACACCTTTGAGGGCATGTCAGCGCCTACCGATATGGATGTGACTCAGGATGGTGAGCGAGCCGGAGCACTGCTACAGTCCGGTATCAATGATAAGGAAAACTCAGTGTGGTGTCTCGCCGGGATAGACGATGTAAAGCAGAATATGGCACGCACCGGATATGCGCAGGAGCAAATCGTCTTCGTAGCAGGTAAAGTCGAGGACACACTGCCGGCACAAGTGCCCACCGGGAAAATCGCACTCCTGCGGCTGGATACCGACTGGTACGAATCCACAAAGCATGAACTCGAAATACTCTTCCCCCTGCTGGTCGATCACGGCATTTTACTCATCGATGACTATGGCCACTGGAAAGGCTGC
>CAZGKN010000152.1:0-5680 GCA_964525915.1 uncultured Saprospiraceae bacterium
GAAATATTAGAGTTTAAGAAGCTAGAGGAAACAATAACAAACAATAACAAAGAGGTGGAAAAGTCAATGCCCCACCTGGAGGTGCTGTTATTGAAACCCCAACTCTCTTCATCGGAGGACTTTCTTTCACTTCAACAAATGATTCAATCAAATAATTCTTTGGTTCTGTCGGCGAAGTCCAATCAGCCAGAGTTGTTACTGATAAATAAACAGGCAAGGTAACTTTATTATTATTCAGCCAAGAGGATTCGGTTATGTTTAATTCTTCGACGTAGAAACTGCTAAGAAAGCTTATGAAACAATGAACGGTTCATGGCTTGATGGAAGACAAATTAGACTTGATTCTGCTTCTCAAAGAGACAGAACAAATCAAGGAGGAGCAGGAGGCAATAGACAAGGAGGATTCAGAGGCGGTGACAGAAACCAAGGAAATTCATCAGTCTTCCTTAGCCAAGATGATAAGAATGCTAAAAAAGGCGCCATCGCTGGCTATCAAGGAAAAAAAATTCAATTATGATATTCAAGCATATTGTTATTTATTTTCATATCATTTTAAAATGCTAACTCTTAATTTATATTACGATTACTCATATTAGCTTAATCTAAAAATCAATTTTAAAGATACATTTATATCAGCGATTTCATGTAATTTCGATTTGCAATTTATTTTTATTTTGTTGAATTGTGAAAATAAGTTCTTTGTTTTATGAATAAGTGAAAAAATATATTAATATACCAGTCGCATGAGGAAATGACAATTTAGTATAGATAGGGGATTATGCCTCCCCGGCGTAGGCTGGAACCTACGCCAAGCATTTATATGAGAAGATTATTTAAGCTTCGCTTAAATAATCTTATTATCCTAGTCCACCGATAACATGATACTATAGCCGATGATATCAGGCAGGCAGTCAACAGATGTCTTACTGCATTAATGCCTCAGCCGGATTGATTGAATAGGGCAGCCGCCGGATTAATGATTGATTAAATGAGTGTTGTCTTACTCACCTCTCCTCAGGCATTCTCTTTGATCAGCAACTGGAAGCCATTGCCGTGGATATTCACGATCTCGAGATTCTGATCATTTTTCAGGTATTTCCTCAGTTTAGTGATAAAGACATCCATACTGCGTGCGGTGAAATAATTGTCTTCACCCCAGATTTTAGTCAGTGCATCGGCCCGCTCCAGCACGTCATTGGGCTTCAGGCAAAACATACGCAGCAACTGGGCCTCCTTCGGTGAGAGCTTTTCCTGGGTCGATTCATCACCATCAAAAGTGAGCAGACGGAGTGGATAATCAAACTGATATTTACCCAGTTGGAATAATCGGAGCTCTTCTTCATTTTCTTTCTTGGGCGCACTACGCTTTAACAAGGCCTGAATCCGCAGTAATAATTCCTCTGATGAAAAGGGCTTGGTGATATAGTCATCGCCACCACTACGAAAGCCCCTGAGTATATCCTCTTTCATATTCTTGGCAGTGAGAAATATGATCGGCAGCGTCTTGTCTCTTTCTCTGATCTCAGCAGCTAGGGTGAGACCATCTTTACGAGGCATCATGACATCAAATATGGCGAGATCATAAGTGTTCTCCCGATACTGTTCCATCCCGGCCACACCATCTTTTGCGAGATTGACTGCATAATTATTCATTTCCAGATAACTCTTCAGCACATCACCGAAGTTTTGATCATCTTCTACCAACAGAATCTTATGTGTAGGCTCGCTCATAGGACATTGATTTAAATTCTATAGTTGTATTAACGTATTCTAATCCTCATTTTGTTGCAGATACGGGAAGGAAAGTGTAAAAATACTTCCTTTGCCAGGCTCGGATTTTACCTCGACAGTACCATGGTGTGCGGTGATCATCGCCTTCACGTAGCTCAAACCCAGTCCGAATCCCTTGACATCGTGCAAGTTGCCGGTCGCTGCCCGGTAAAATTTATCGAAGATCTGTTTCCTTTGTTCTTTAGTCATCCCTATGCCCTGATCTTCTATACTGACATTGACTCCGGTAGCAAAGTTGCTGGTTCGTACGGTAATCTGCGGATATTCCGGTGAGTATTTATTGGCATTGTCCAACAGATTATGAATCATACTGGTGATATGGGTGATGTCGCCCTGTACTATACAGGGATCAGCTTCCAGAAAGGTTTCTATATAGCCATTTTTTTGTTCTACCTGGAGATTGATGTGTTCTGCAGCCGTCTTGATGACTTCATGCAGGTTTACATCACTGATATTGAGTTTGATCTTTTGGCGGTCGAAAAGTGCCATCTGGAGTACTTTCTCGACCTGATTGAGCATACGGTGATTTTCCTGCCTGATAATCTGGAGAAAGCGATCCACCTTTGACGGATCTCCGATGATATTTTTATTGCCGATGCTATCAGCCGCCAGTGAAATGGTAGCTATCGGTGTCTTAAACTCATGCGTCATATTGTTGATAAAATCATTCTTCATGATCGAGAGTTTCTTCTGCCGCAATATCTCATAAATGGTATAGATAAAGGTGATCAGGATGATCATCGTAAAGAATAATGAGGTGAGTGCGACCCACTGAATGGGTTCATAGTATGACCGCGATGGAAAATAAATCATCAGCAGACCGGGATCAAGACTGCCGCTGTCAAAGATGGATACTTTAAAATCAGTATTGTACAAGCCCTCGTCATGTGCAGAATGGATGACTATCTTATTATTGCCTATGACGGTATAATGCCCGTTTTGAATGACAAAGCCCTTGGCTGTAGTCGAATAGACGCCGTACGAATAGGGTTCAGTGATGTCTTTATCGGCCAGATAACTGCTCAGGTAAAGCTTTAATTCCGGCAGACTAATACGCTCAGCCAGACTAGTCTCATTGAGCATTCGCAGCAGGTATTTATACTCGAAATCATCCTCTACGTTACCGGTTTTGTTATTAGACTCAAACGAACTCTTATACAGGCGTGTCCCTTCCACACTCCGGAGCTTCTCAGCTACCCGGTTGAGCACATCAAAAACATCACTGCGAAACTTTTCTTCATTCGTCTGTATCGCACTGTAGATCCAATAATACTGGATAGCGCCCAGCCCGATGACGGCTATGCTCATCAGTGTTATCAGAAACCAGATCATTCCCTTGCTCATACAGACACGGAGTTAACTATCGACTAAGATAACTGAATATTGATCTTCCTTGTTATCAATAAGGCTTAAATTAATCTCAGTTCGATTCATCGCCCTGATCTTCCCAACTGTTAATTTTTTAGGTTAATCCATAGAGTTTTAGTATTATTATCACCTGGTTTGAGTAATTAATGTTTTGCTTATCGGAAGACAGGTCACATATACTATTCAGTATCAGAAGCCAAACCATTGTCATTCAACTCATATTAAGGGGTGGTGATGGAAGGACTGAATTGGTATGAAAAGCTGTTCCGAAGTATTTAAAAGATAAATTTTAAACAATGTTTTTAGTTTGGTATTGTTTATTGCTCTTTACATTTCATTCCCGGACGACAGTTCCGGTGGATCATCCACTACATGTAAGTGTCACTGAGATGAATTATGAAGTCGGTGAGCGAACGCTGGAGATTACGGTGAAGATATTTACAGATGACTATGAAACGGTGCTCTCGCAATTGTATGGTAAGCGGTGTGATTTTTCGTCACCCCAGTATCAGTCAGCGATGAGTCAGATGGTAAAGCAATATATACCTGAACATCTTAAGATTTACCTCGATGGCAAGAAAGTCAATTACTATTATCTCGGACATGAGATCATTGATATGGGTGTAAATAACTATTTTCAGGCTGAAGATGTGACACCATTTACTAAAGTCAGGATAGATACCGATATATTATATAGCTTATACGAAGATCAATCCTCAGTGTGCCACTTCATAGTTGCCGGAAAAAGGCAATCAGAAAAGGTTACCAATCCAGATAGAATGATCGAATTTACTTTTGAAAAACCAAATCCATTTCATTGAAAACAATAAATTTACAGGCATTGTCCAATGAAGTGATCGACTTGGCTTGTGCGAGTGTAAGTCAAGGCGGCGGCCCTTTTGCTGCTATTATACTGGATCCGGATGGGAATGTGTTGGCAGCGGCCAATAATGTAGTCACACTCAGTCATGATCCCACAGCCCATGCTGAGGTAAGCGCCATTCGCAAGGCTTGTGCGGTGATTCAGTCACATTCGCTGGAAGGCTGTACTATCATTAGTTCCTGTGAACCGTGCCCGATGTGTCTGGGCGCTATCTATTGGGCAGGCATAGAGAAAGTTTATTACCTGGCCAGCCGGCATGACGCGGCAGATGCGGGGTTTAGCGATGAACATATTTATACTGAGATAAATAAAAAAATGGAGGAAAGAAATATTCCCTTCCTCCATTACGACCATCCGCTCTCAGCCAAACCCTTTCGGGATTGGTTAGCGATGGCAGATAAAATCCTCTACTAGTGAGTAGTTGATTTTGCTGCTGGTTCGCTTCCTTTTGCTTTTGGCTCAGCTTTTTGTTTTTTAGCTTTCTTTGTAGCATGTTTTTTAGCTTTCTTAGGAGCTGTTTTAGCAGCTGATTTTTCCTTAGAACTGCTCATTTTAGCTTCCTTAGAAGAGCTGGCTTTTTCAGCGGTTGCTGTTTTACCTTTTTCAGTACTTTTTGCAGTAGCTGTCTTACCTTTCTCAGCTTGTGCAGGCTTGCTGGTATGCGGAGCTTGCATTGCGGTAGAATGAGTAGCAGTTTTTGCTGGTTTTGCTGTCATGTTGTTTTGAGCAAACATACCAGTAGAGAAAAAAGTGAAAGCGGCTATTGTTAAAACAGCTGCTTTGAATCTGTAAGAAAAAAGAATGTTTTTCATGTTATTAAATTTCGCACTATAACACCAATACGGTTTCAGATATTTTGAGGAATGAAATTTATTTTCAGGAATTATAAATCATTAACAATGCGCCGAAAAAATATTTTTTTTACCTAATTTTTGTTAATAGAATTATAATTTTATTAATGTATAAAATATACATAAACAGATAGATATATGTATGTCATTTCGTTTTGTTATTAAATGCACTAAATAAATAAAGGAAGGAGGGAAACCAGTTTGCCTTAATTTTAAAATATTGCATTAAGAACGATTAATTATTTTTCTGAATGGTGAAATATTTTTCAGTCGATCAACAATAATCCTGGAATAAAAGGATGTGAATGGAATTCGGATTTATTAATCCTTATAATAACTTAATGTAACAAATGCATTTTGTATTTTTATATGTCTGCATTTAATTAGTAAATCGTGAAATACATAAGCCGTACCGTTTGGATTCTATCAATAGTGAGCCTGGCTACAGATATTGCAAGCGAAATGTTGTATCCTGTCATGCCGGTTTATTTAGAGTCCATTGGTTTTTCAGTGCTTTTAATTGGAGTATTGGAGGGGATTGCGGAGGCAATAGCCGGGCTGAGTAAAGGATATTTCGGCAAATGGTCGGACCACAGCGCACGACGAGTGCCTTTTGTGCAGGCAGGTTACACCTTGAGTGCGATATCAAAACCCATGCTGATTCTGTTTGTCTATCCGCTATGGGTATTTTTTGCCCGCACCCTCGATAGGTTTGGAAAGGGCATTCGTACGGGAGCCAGAGATGCCATTCTCGATAGGCATGGTACGCCTGCTTTTCGAGGTCTTG
>CAZGKN010000153.1:0-5650 GCA_964525915.1 uncultured Saprospiraceae bacterium
GGAAATTCCATCCATAGATATCATCGATATGCCCATTTTTGTCATCATCTTTCAAATTAGCAGGTATTTCCTTAGGGTTATGCCACATAATCCTCTTCAGATCTTCCTGGTAAGGATCTACTCCCCCATCCACTACGGCAACTATGATAGTGTCCGGGTTCTTATCCTTTAGTAATGTCTGATAAGCAAGATTGACACTGGTTCCATAATAATGATCCATATCTTTATCGAGGAGGAACCAATTATTGGGCTGAGCCGAAAGACTCAAAAAACTGATAAGACAGGTAAAGAAAACTAATACTTTCACAGGTAAATATTTAATTCGGTCGGAAAAATAACGTTTTTTACACTTTAAATTATATTTATAACTAATATATTGGAAACATTCCAATGAAAGTTTCGTTTTGTTGAAATACTTTAGCGGTAGTATGGTGTGGAGAAAAACTTTCCTGATAATCTGTTTTTTCATTCTGAAAAATGAATGTGGATTTAGTCAGTTTCAAGAAGTCAGTGCAGGTATTGGGGGCGCACTGTATTTCGGTGATTTGTCTCCGGATAACGCATTTAAAAACAATTCACTAATCCGATTATCAGCAGGAGCATCATTTTCACATCACTGGAATAACAGGCTTGCCATTAAAGCATCACTAATAAAAATGTTGATCGCCGGTAGTGATGATTATACCAATAATTCAGGACGCAATCTTTCATTTCAATCAAATATCTGGGAGTTTTCAGTTAATGGCGAACTGTATCTGCTCAAATGGAACCCTGCTGAGGGATATAACTTCACATTGTACGGCAGCATAGGGGCTGCTGTTTTTTACCACAATCCAAAAGCATTGTATCAGGGAAAATGGTATTCGCTTCAGCCATTGCATACTGAGGGTCAAGGTACGCCATCTTTTCCTGATCGAAAACCCTACTCACGCTTTCAAATCGCCATACCTTTAATCGGTGGAATTAAGGTTAAGCTAAGTGATCAGATCAATGTATTCATTGAGTTCGGTCCCAGAATCACTTTTACGGACTATCTGGATGATGTCAGTAAGACCTATCCGGTAGAAAGTGAATTAGGTGACTTTGCTGCCAAACTCTCTTATCGGGGAAATGAGAAGACATTTCCACCTAAACCATTTCCTGCCGGAACTCCAAGAGGCAATCCGGGCATTAATGATTATTATTTCAATGGATTGGTAGGAATTAGTTATTCATTGGATAATCTTTTTGATGGCATAAAAAATAAAAGAGTAAAATGTCCTACTTTTTAAATATTAGTAAGACAAATTATTTACATCTCACTATATTTGTGCAAATCTTTTGAAACCGAATGAATCAGGTAAAATTTCCAAAACCACAAACGAACTTTTTTGACACTCTAAAAAATAAAGTAGAGGATTATTTTGTAAGAAATAATATTAAGAAGAAGACCGGCAACCAGAAATTATATACTAAGACATATGTATTTTTCGGATCGCTGATACTTTTTTATATGCTGATCATGTTCTTATCGGCACATCCGATCCTTATCCTGTTTCTTTTTGCACTAGAGGGTCTAGCACTTGCGGGTATTGGTTTTAATATAATGCATGATGCGGCGCATGGGAGCTATTCATCCAAACCATGGGTCAATAACATGATGGCACATTCGCTGGACATGATCGGTGGTAGTACATTTTACTGGAAAACAAAACACAATATCATTCACCATACTTTCACCAATATAGGTGGAGTCGATGATGATATCGAAATTCCGTTTATGCGTACTACTGAACAACAGGAGAGAAAGTGGTACCATCGCTTCCAGCATATTTATAGTCTATTACTCTATTGCTTTCAGTATCTCTTCTGGGTTTTTTATGCAGATTTCAAGAAATATTTTACGGGAAAGATCAATGGGATTTCTGCACCGAAGATGAAAACCGGTGATCACTTTATATTTTGGATTGCTAAAGTACTTTCCATTTTTGTACTTTTTGTACTTCCTATTATGATATTAGGATGGAAAGTAGGTTTAATGGGAATTGCTGTATTATTCCTGGTTACAGGTGTTTCCATATCAATGGTATTTCAAATGGCTCACCTGGTAGAAGAGAGGGATTTCCCGGTCCCGGAAGCAGGTACCAGCAAAATGGAAGATGAATGGGCAATACACCAGGTAAAAACTACAGCTAATTTTGCCACTCGAAATAAATTCCTCACCTGGGTATTGGGTGGATTGAACTTTCAGGTGGAGCATCATTTGTTTCCCAGGATCTCTCATATTCATTATCCGGCATTGAATAAAATCGTGAAGGAGACTTGCACTGAATTTAAGTTACCTTATGGTGAATTTAATACATTCAGAGGTGCCATGTTATCACACTTGCGATTACTGCGTTCACTAGGCCGTGCTTAAACTCAAAGATTAAAATCAATGTTCACTTATTGGCCTAAAGTGTATATTTAGGACAAAATCTATCATTGTCAGAATCAGCTCAGGAAATATTAACAAAATACTGGGGCTATAAGCATTTCAGAGCACTTCAAAGTGAGATAATTGATTCTATCCTGTCGGGCAATGATACCGTGGCATTACTGCCAACAGGGGGAGGGAAATCCATTTGCTATCAGGTACCGGCTATTATGAAACCCGGCTTATGTATTGTAATCAGCCCATTAATTTCATTAATCAGAGATCAGGTCAGAGCACTTCTATCTAAAGGTGTCCCCACAGAAGCAATATATTCCGGAATGTACGCTTCTGATATAGAAAGAGTACTGAATAATTGCCTGATTTCTAAGACTAAATTGCTCTATGTATCACCGGAAAGATTAAAGTCAGGTTTATTTTTAAATTATTTCGATTCAATGGATGTATCATTCATTGCCATCGATGAAGCACATTGTATTTCTCAATGGGGATACGATTTCAGACCGGCTTATCTGGAGATCAATCAATTAAAAGAAATAAAACCTGAACTTCCAATCCTTGCGCTGACAGCCACCGCAACCGAGAAAGTACTCACAGACATTAAACACATTCTTGAAATACCGAAGGCTAAAATATTCAGAAAGAGCTTCTTAAGAGATAATATTCATTTTTCAGTTTATGAAGAAATAAATAAAAGACCCCGCTTACTTTCATCTCTCGATTCAAATAATGGACCATCCATAATATATATGCGATCGAGGGCAAAAACCATGGAGATTTCTGATTTTCTCATTGATAATGGCTACAAAGCTGCCAGTTATCACGCGGGAATGAGTATGAAAGTAAGGGAAAAAGTACAAGATGAATGGATGAAGGAAAAGACCCATATTATGGTTGCTACTACAGCATTTGGTATGGGGATCGATAAATCCAATGTACGTGCTGTGATCCATCTGGATTTGCCTATGAGCCCGGAAGAATTTTATCAAGAAGCCGGACGTGCAGGTCGGGATGGGAAAGAATCAAATTCAGTCGTTATATTCAATCAAAAAGACATCGACAGGATGTACAGCTTTATTGAAGACAGCTATCCACCACCAGGAGAAATTACAGAAATCTATCAGGGGATGGCCGGATATTTCAGAGTAGCCTCCGGAATTCAATCGAGTGAATTTTATGATTTTGATATTGCGAAGGTTGCCCATCATTTAAAAAAGAGTCAGAAGGTATTGCTGAGTGCATTAAAAATATTGGAATGGAATGAATACATCATTATGACGGATGCAGTCGAAATGCCAGACCAAATCTTGATTTTATATAACAAGCGGGATTTATTTGAATTATTTCAATATCACCCGGAATATAAGGAGATAATGGAAGCGATTATGCGTATGTATGGTGGTGTGTTCAATCTACATGTTAAAATCAATTTAAATCAGATTGCCATCCGTAGTAATCACACAAGTGAAGATGTAGCAAGACAACTAAATGAACTATCCGAAAAAGGTGTCATCAGTTTCATAGAAGCTTCAGATAAACCAAAAGTATCTTTTGGCGAATACAGATACCCACCCGAATACTTAACATTAGACATGAGTCGCGCTGATTTCCTAAAAGAAAGAGCCGTAGAACGGGCAAAAGCGATAGAACAAATATTTAGCCTGCCTGTTTGCCGCAACATGACACTCCTTTCTTATTTTGGAGAAGTTACAACAAAAGAATGTGGGAATTGTGATATCTGCCTTCAGAATTCTTATACCAATCATGACCATGTAGTAGATCAGAAAATAAAAGAGATTTGTTCGCTATTAACTAAAGCCCCGGTCAATTTAATTGAATTCAAACGGAGCCGTGTATTTGCCAGTCAGGAAAAAGCATCAGAAAAAGCATTACAATATTTATTTAATGAACAAATTATCTATTTGTCAGACTTCAAGTTGCATTTAAATGAAAAATAGCGGGCGAGTAATACTCTTCCTATCATTTGGAGATATACCTTATGACCAGCGGATGCAACGAATCTGGGCGGCGTTAAATACTCATGGATATCAGATTCATATTATAGCCAGGAGGAAATTTGATTTTGACGAAAAGCAATATCCTTACAGAATCACCCGATTAAAGCTATGGTTTAGCAAAGGCCCCCTATCCTATCTGGAATATAATGTAAGGGCATTTTTTAAAATACTTATCTTACCTGTCGAATTGATTTATTCTGTCGATTTAGATACGCTATTAGCTGCATCAATGAGCAAAAGAGTCAAAGGTGGAAAATTGATCTACGATGCGCACGAGTATTTTACAGAAACGCCTGAAGTAACAAACCGTCCACGCACAAAACGAATCTGGGAACTGATTGCCAATTATACTATTCTCAAAGCTGACCTCTGCATTACTGTGAGTAAAAGTATTGCTGATGCATTGTCCGACAAGTATAAAAAACCATTTCATGTAGTCCGTAATGTACCTTTTCTCTCTACAATGGATAAAAGTATTACACCAGAGCGAAAATATATTCTCTATCAAGGGGCAATCAATGAGGGTCGTGGCATCGAAGAGCTAATCAAGGCAATTAAAGGAACAAATCATAAAGTCGTGATAGCAGGAGAAGGAGACTTGTTTTCTAAAGTAAAAAATCTGATTAATGATCAACAGTTAACTGATCAGGTCACATTGCTTGGCTATGTCTCTCCTACTGATCTCAGAAAATGGACTTCAGAGGCATGGCTGGGGGTTAATCTATTAGAAAATAAAGGATTAAGCTATTATTATTCGCTGGCGAATAAGTTCTTTGATTATATCATGGCCGGAAAACCACAGATAACTATGAATTTCCCGGAATACCAATTAATCAATACTGAGAATGAGGTTTCAGTATTAATAGATGATTTGAGTCCCAAAACTATATTAAATGCCATCAACAGATTGGATAATACTCATTTATACAATACAATCGAAACGAATTGTAAAAAAGCTGCACTAAAGTATAATTGGGAAAACGAATGTAAGATTTTGATAGAACTGATAGATGAACTAAGCCCGGGTTAGCGCCACTCACTAAAATATTTAAGGTTAGCAAAGAAGAACCAATTACACCTGGTCGGACTATCAGGATAAACTCAAAACACTTAGGTCAAAATATAACCGGTTAATTTAACTCTGATATTGTAACCTTTTGGTTGTAAAATCACTCTCAGTCATAGGGTAAATCAAATTGTTAATAGTAATCACGTTTCA
>CAZGKN010000154.1:0-5589 GCA_964525915.1 uncultured Saprospiraceae bacterium
TCTTTTGTACAAACTGTCGTGTTGATTCAATTAATTGTGCCGCCTCCGTTTGTGCTTCCACCAAAGCTCTGGTTTGTATATCCTCTTTAGCATGTAAAATAGAATCCATCAGTATTTTTTCTACCTCTGCATCACTAAGACCATATTGTGGCTTCACTTCCACCGACTGAGATACACCACTTCTCAACTCTTTTGCTCTTACTGTCAATATTCCGTCTGCATTTACCAAAAATGAAATTTCTACTTTGGGCAAGCCCGCAGGCATGCCCGGTATGCCCGCCAGATTAAATTCGGCCAGCTTTCGATTATCCTTTACCATATCTCTTTCTCCCTGATATACTGATATTCTGATACTACCTTGTCCATCCTTTTGTGTTGTGTATTGCCTGCCCGCACTTGCGGGTATTTTTGAATTGCGTGGGATCAACACATCCATCAATCCGCCCATCGTTTCTATACCCAATGATAATGGCGTAATATCCAAGAGCAAAAAATCTTTATTATTCCCAGCAAGTATATCTGCCTGTATGGCTGCACCCAATGCTACAACCTCATCCGGATTTAATGAATCATGAACCGGCCGGTTGAAAAACCGGCTAACCATTTTCTTCACAATTGGCACCCGGGTAGAGCCACCTACCATTATTACTTCATCAATATCAGCAATTGACAACTGCGAATCGCTTAAAGCATTCTTGCAACAGATTAAGGTTTTATCAATTAATGGCTGCGCCAATGCTTCAAATGTCTGCTTAGAAATATTTATTTCATTTCCCTCCAAACTACTTATAAAAAAATCATGTGAGCTTACATGTATTTTAGCTTCTTCTGCTTTTAGTCGCAATGACTGAGCCAGGCTTTTATTTTTTTCTAACTCATCTTTTGTAATACCTATTTGCTTTTGCCAATATTCAATTATAAATCGGTCAAGATCATCGCCACCCAGATAGGTATCTCCATGAGTTGCCAGTACCTCAAAAATGCCGTTGGTGATACGAAGAATTGAAATATCAAATGTACCTCCGCCTAAATCATATACTGCTACCGTTTTCATCTCTTCTTTAGACATTCCCAATCCATAAGCCAAACTTGCTGCTGTGGGTTCGTTTACGATTCTTAATACATCCAGCCCGGCCAGTTTGCCGGCATCACGGGTGGCCTGTCTTTGCGCATCATTAAAATATGCTGGAACAGTAATCACTGCCTTAGTAACAGGAGTTTTCAAAATATGCTCGGCACGCTTCACCAGCTCTTTCAATATGAAAGACGAAAGGTCCAGTGGTGTGTAAAATTTATCCCCCACCTGTATTTTTACCAGGCTTTCTGTTTGTTCGTCAATAATATTATATGAAAAAAATGATTGCTGATCTTTTACATCATTATATGATTTTCCCATCAGTCTTTTCACTGAAAATATTGTATGCTGTGGTTCTGCTATTAAATACCGCTTAGCTTCATCGCCTACCGAAACTGTAGCAGCCTCTCCAAAATGAATTACAGAGGGAACTAATGCTGCACCATCATGTTCTTTCAAAACAATGGGCTTCCCCGATTCGGGGTGAATGATAGCCACCAGACTATTGGTAGTGCCCAAGTCGATACCCACAATCATTTCTTTCTGTTGCAGACTTCCTGTTGCGATATTAATTCCAATTTTTGCCATACTATTCAGTTACAAATTCGTATTGATTAAAAAATGAATTGGGGTAAAAACATTGCTGAATATTAATATTAGCAAGTAAGGCTTCAGGCGGAGAAGCATTATATGTAGCATCAGCTCTCACAAAAAATAAATTATACCCTTGTTTGTTAGCTCCTACTAATTTATAACCTTTTCTTTTCCCCAATTTCTCAAATGCTTTTACTGACGCACCATTATACATTTCATTGTTGTTCCTGTTATTCTCTATACTGTATGGTACAATCACATCCTGTAATCCATATTCTATTTTTGCCTCTATAACGACTATTGCAGGCTTAATGATTTCAATAGCTTTCCAAATCCAATAATCATTGCCATCAATATCTATTGATAATAAACCCACTTCTTCTCCGTTACATAATGTTGATAATAATTCATCAATTGTGTCAGGCGCAACGAATGTTTCTACAAAATTAATCTTACCGTTACTTTTGTAAAATCTTTTTCCAATTGATAGCTGATCTTTATTGGCATCAATAAATACTCCACTCCAGTTATAGTGTACTGCCAGACAAGCACAATTGCCCGTAATGCAATCTCCGGCTCCTATATCGATAAACTTTTTGCTTACACTTCCAAGGCTACGCAACAAGTAGCCGATAATACCATCTTCGCCATGATAAGTGAAAATATCAAACGAAGCTCGATCCAATCTAGTTTTGGCAGCAAACATACTATTATCCAAAAACGACTCCATTGCAATTCTTCTTTTGTCGCTTCGCTTTTGGCGATAGACTAGTGATTGAAAATACAGCTTTATCCAATGTTTGATTCTTCTCATAATTCGTTTGCAAAATTCGCAGTCTCTGAGCTTAAAAAAAAGTCCCGCTGTTAGCAGGACTTTCGTATTCAGGAATAATTATTTTTAACGCATTAAATACATTTTTCCATAGCCTTTATTAAAATATTTGTCGGTATTATCGCCTTCAGCTTTGTATTTGTCCAGCGATTTACCATTAAGATTGGTAACTACCCGATAGAGGTATATACCGTTTGCTAGTTTTTGTCCGTACTGGTCGGTTCCATCCCATTTAAAATCGGTGATATTTCTACCAATGTGCAAAGACCCCAGCTCATCATTTGTAATTTCTCTTACGATGCGCCCGGTTATTGTCATTATTTCAATTTTAATATTTTGAGGCACTTCGCTTCCGGTTATCGTAAATACAAAGGCAGTTGAAGTGGTAAATGGATTAGGATAGTTGAGCATATTTGAAATCATCGGCTTATTTATCACTTCAAACAGCACTCGATATTGCACATCTCCAGCCCGGTTATTGCTCTTATCTTTTCCGGATACAATCATTTCATACTCACCATCAACCGGGAAGTAAGGCTTGAAGTTGA
Organism: uncultured Saprospiraceae bacterium; assembly: GCA_964525915.1. Taxonomy (GTDB): domain Bacteria; phylum Bacteroidota; class Bacteroidia; order Chitinophagales; family Saprospiraceae; genus Parvibacillus. The sequence goes on from CAZGKN010000154.1 coordinate 3,050, forward strand.
TCGTCGCAGTATTATCACTATTGGGTGCCTGCCCTGCGGGTACAAAATTGACTGTATCATTATTAAAATAGAATCTTCTTAATGAACCATCAGGGTATCGAACCTGTAGTGTTAATAGTGAAGTATCATCCAGAATCATCCATCGAGCTTCATCTTTCAGTTTGATTAATATGTCCGGTTTTGAAGCTACAATATCCTTGTTCAATATATGTACCCCATCAAATGTTACATCTAATAATGGGTTCAGGCTATCGGGCTTTACATACAGGTTTCTATATGCAAAGTTGTTGAAATGAAATTGTTCCAGTTGGTCATTATCGGGGTTAGCTTCAAGATAAGTGGTGTTCCATCCCGGGAATGTGCTGGTATTAATCAGTGTTCCTAACTGTAAAGTATCATTGACAGGCAATGGTCTTTTGCGCGGCATGGGAATAATGTGTGGCACATTATTTCTGTCTGTTATTACCATTTTTACTTTCAAACTATCGAAACTTGCATCGCTGATATTTTTAAAAGCAATTTTATACTCCACAGGCTCACCCACATCTACTGAGTCTTTTGTTTTCAAATAAATATTTGGAGCGATGGCCCCTTCTGGTACCGGGCTATAAGTCACTCTCCAATATCTTAGTTGATAAGGTGTAAAGTGAGAAGTGTCCAGCGTGTTAAGTCTCAATTTTACATAAGGATAAGCTAAAGCATCAATAGAAGAAACATCATAATCCTGCTGTGAAGTATTCAGGCTATTAAAAAGTGTGGTTTCTACACCGGTAGATGAAACACCAATTACATCAACTGAAGCATCATCACCAGGTAAGGGCTCGCTGCTGCCTCTCCATTTTAATTGTTTCCAGGCTCGTGCAGGTCCAAACAATGGCGAAGTAATATGGCCTAAAGTATCGGGACTGGGGCAATCAACCGAGAATGTATATAGTCCAATTGTATTTTCCCCCACGAACCATTTGGGCGTAAAAGAAGCATCATTCTTTTTATATACAAATCCCCAGGGTCTTGCCTTATAAAACGAATCAATACCCGTAAATCCTACATTTTTTAAAGAATGGTAAAGCGAATTACCTGCTCCATAGAGTGTTTGATCTGACTGCCAGTCAGAAACAAATGCTTGTGGCCAGGTAGTAAATACGGCAGGATCCAAAGTCATATTTCTTACTATTACATAATAACCATCTGGTATCGAGTCTTTCATGAAGTCCATTATTTTCTTTCTGTTCACGGCATCCACATAGCGATACTCAAAGTTGTAAAGACGGTTGTTTCCAAAACAGTCAATTGGCGAAGTGCTTGCATATAGTCCTTGTCCCGTATATGCAGAAATATTTGTGGGACACTGTGGTGCTATCACCTGTACATTTTGCAAAGGCTTGAATGAAATCGGATCAATCACATTAAACACCAGCGACTGAAACCAGTTACACAACCTGATATTCGGCACCCCATTTATTGCTATATTCATACATCCCTCCTGAGAGCAACCCGTTACCCAAGAGCTCAACCTCATAAAAACATTATTGGTAAGCGTATCAAATTTAAATGTTCGGGTGCTGCTGTCAAGATAGACTCTGTCATAAGCAGACTTAGTATGCTGATAAAAATGAGATTGATTGTATCCCAAATCACTCGTGTTTGGTCCGCTATTGCTTAAATACACAAATGAAGATTTGTTCCAAACCGGTTGCCCGCTGTTGGGCACGGGAGATACTCGCCAATAATAAACTGTACTATCCGAAAATGTAATACCCGGATTAAATTCCATAACCCCTCCGGTAGAAGTAACACTGCGGGTTACTTTAACAGGCGAATTAAAGAGCTCGGTTGTATCTATTTCCATATTATATTGCTTTCCATTGCTGAATGGGTTGGCAGTAGAAGCAAATAATTTTTGAGATGGATTATTTACGATTGCATAGTTATATGGATAAACCGGTCTGGCCTCATCTTCATAAATTACTACATCTTTTGTAATACAGTTATTGGATTCATATATTTCATCTACCGCATTGTCCGCATCAATACATACACTTATTTTATTTACGCCCTTGTCTCTTGTTGCCACAATAGGTACATCAAATGAAAGTGAATCCATGTAGCGAATACCGGGGATGGTATCTCTTCTAATTACCTGTGTTGTTAAGTCAGGGAATGTTCTTTTTACCTCTATCACAATATTTCTATTAATCGCTTTGCCCATATTCATCATTTTCAGGTCAACGTGAAAACTGGTTTCAGCTACTGAAATAAATCCGGGTGTTACCTTTATCAATTGATCTTCTATAACATAATCAGGCTTATCCATTGAGATATCCAACTTTAGTGAAGGGTCACCATGTATAGTAGCCTGCTGGCAGTGAAAACGTGCATAAAAATCTGTTGGTGATTGTTGAGCGGTAGTTTGTACAATGGATTCATGTAAAATCTCTCCAATAGTTTTGCCATATCTGTCACTTCCCATTTCTGTATAAGTATGCGTGTTCATTATATCCAGATAATGAACAATTCCCAGATGGGTGCTGGCAATATAT
>CAZGKN010000155.1:0-5364 GCA_964525915.1 uncultured Saprospiraceae bacterium
TCTTTCTTTGACTGTCCGGGGTAAATTCCGTTGGCCAGCAGGAAAGATTCATCTCTGAGCTCACCGGTCAGCAACACAGGTTGCATACTACCTTCTTTTCTGAAATCGAGCGTCGTTCGTTTTGATTTTAGTGTAATGATACTGTCCTTACTATTAGGCCCGGCATCGGTAACCAATTTGGCACTGGCAGTAAAAGTATTTGGGAATAAACTTCTAAGTGTATCCAGATTTCCATAGTCCTTATTCATGGTATTCTCCACTATGGCATTGGATATTATCTTGTATTTATCACCAGACAATTGCAGTTTGCCCTGGTATACTTCCGGTACGTCAAGTACAGTAATCTTATCCGCTTTCTGAGAATCAATTGTTACTTTGTTAGTAGTATCATTCTCAATTAACTCGGTTTCTTTATTCTCCTGCTTGCAGGAAGACAGTACTACCAATAGTAAAATTAATCCCCACAGTTGCTTCATAGCATGAAATTAATACAATATAGTGAATTCGAATTACTCAATTAAGAGTATCAATTAACTACGATTACCATCTTGTTTAGCAAACACTTTGCGCAGCAGTTCAGTAATTCGCTTTACCGGATCGCGTCTTATTTCCTTTTCTTCCTGTGCTACCATCTTAAACAGTCCATCCAGTGCCTGATCGGTAACATATTTATCCAGATCAGGGTTGACCCTTGATACTAATGGAAGTTTATTATACGTATTCACTGCGTCAGACCAAAGGTTAATCGCGTTGAACTTATTCAGTGAATTAATGATTACCGGATGGAACTCACCATAGAGTGAATTGTAGGTTGCCTTCTTCAGGTATTGTGTAGCTGCATCATCCGGCCCGAGTAATACATTCATCACATCTGAGATAGTCATACTTTTAATCGCATTGATAAAAATAGGCTTTGCTTTCGTCGCCGCATCTTCCGCTCCGCGGTTTATTTTCTCGATAATTACATTCTCCAGATCAGAAAATCCGGGTATGACCCTCAGTTTATCCGTTACTTTGCGCGCTTCAGCCGGCAATAATATTTTGTAAGCACTTTTAAAATATCCATCCCGGGCACTCAGTGCATCTGTGCCGGTGGATACGCCCATATTCAGCGCTTCTTTCAGGCCGCTGGCTACTTCTTCATTGGTAGGGCCGGCTGCACTGTCCAAAATTGTCTGCAATTCACTGCAACCAGTAAAAGCGAAAATAATCAATGAGAGAAAAAATGTTCTTTTCAGCATTTTTAGTTTTTTTGTTCTTAATTCTTTTTCTGTACTAAATGTTTAAACGAATCGAAATATTATTCAATCCATACCAATAGCTAAAGTTTTCTTAAATATGCAATTAAATCCATCAACATGAAAATCTATTGGTCTCAGTTTAATCTCATTTGCGATATAATCCACAGAGTCATGCAGGACAAATCGCCGATTGATACTGAAATCGCTACTGCGATCAGCGCACCTAAAATGGGTAGTAAGGACAGAAAGTTAATCGCCGGGACAGTTTATGACATCATAAAAAATTATCGATTTATTCAATACATCACCAATAAAGCAGGTGGCAAACACGAGAATGAAAGGCACATACTCGAGACCTATTGCGCCTTACATGCGATAAAATATCCGGATGATCCGGGAAATTATCGTCCTGACCCTGATGAAGTCCATAAAATTCAGGAAAATCCCGATATTCCACCCGAGGTCAGATACTCCATCCCGGATTGGTTGCATCATCACATAATTAAAAATGGCAGTTTTGACTGGCCGGAAGTCATGGAAACCTTATCCGGCATAGCCCCTCTATTTCTGAGGGTTAACACATTGAAGTGTACAGATGATGAGTTAGCTACTCACCTGAAAGCCGAAAGTATTGATTTTGATATTATATCGCCGCATTGTTTCAAACTGAATAAACATCAAAACCTGAGTCGCGATGCTTTTTTTCTGAAAGGAATGTTTGAGATACAGGACAGCGGTTCACAATTAATTTCAACTTTCACTGCACCATCACCCGGGACTATGGTCATTGATGCCTGTGCCGGGGCAGGAGGCAAATCATTGCACTTAGCATCGCTCATGAATGATAAAGGTGTGATACTGGCACTTGATATAAATCCCAAGCCACTGAATGCGCTGAAGTCAAGGGCAGAAAAAGCAGGTGTACTCATCATTAAATCGCACCTTTATAAAGAAATCAAGTTGGCAGATTACAAGGGATTAGCTGACCAGATCCTGTGTGATGTACCCTGTACAGCTACGGGTGTATTGCGGCGGCAGGTAGATCAGAAGTGGCGATTGAGGCCTGAAGATCTCCATTCCTTATTACATACCCAGCGGGAAATAATGAATCAATCCTGGGATTTACTCAAACCGGGTGGTGAAATGGTTTATTCCACCTGTAGCATTCTGCCGGATGAAAACCATCTGCAGGTAGAAGATTTCATAGCACATCATGCGGATGCACATCTCATGGCGAGTCAGTTACTCTTACCGCAAACAAATGGGCAGGATGGGTTTTATATGGCGAAAATAAAAAAGAGAACTAATTAATTATGTTTGGATCAATCGGTATAAATAGCAAATTTATCACTGTGACTATTTCCTGATCTGATCGACTAACTTCTGCAGCGAATAACCTACATTCAGACTAAAAGCTCTGTTTTTTGCTTTAAAATCATCTTCCCGTGAGATATTTGCCAAGCCTAAATCATATCCCAGACTAACTGAAAACCCATTGGTCATCACATACCCCGCGGTAAAAGTCAATCCTCCGTCAAATCGTTTAAATCCTCCATCTTCAGAAAAAGACTTTACATTGCCATAAGGCGCCTTTACTTTTCCTCCGATACCATAGGCTACGTAGGGGCCTACACCACCAATAATCTTACCTATACCTATTTCTCCGGACTGATAAAGTGCATAGACTGGCACTTCCAGATAATTCAGATGCGTTTTTATCGCATCGTCTTTTCCACCTTTACCCACGAATTCAAGACCCAACATTAATAATATATGCTCTCTAACATAATTACCGGAAGATGAAGTAAGCACATAATCCTCTTTATTCTGGTTCTCAGGTAATAGATCTTCTGAAATGTGAGGTCCACCTGAACTGGATATATAATTACCCTTCTCTAAAGCATTATATTTATTATCTCTAAAATAACTACTACCCCCTCCTTTATTTAACCTATTGAATTCAATTTTTTCTCTTAACCCTATGTTTATATCATATAAAGATCTACTAGGAGATTTAATTCTAACACCATTCGGATTATATTGATAAATTATTTTAGATGCATCCATCGAAGCTTTCATTTCTGCTTCAGTCCGGGCAATACACCCAATTAAGAGTGGCAAGAATATGAGAGGGAGATATTTTATAAAAAAATAATTATTAAATTGTTGTCTCTGTACATTTTTTTCCATAACAAATTATTTTTATTAAAAATTAATCAATAGAATTAATCTTACTAAATCAAGAATTTATAGTAAATAATAAATAAAATGCCGGGCTTACGGTCTCAACTTCATGTTAATCACAAAAAGTGCAATCGAATCACAATTTTCATCTGATTCGATTACTTTAGTTTATTGTAATATTTTATTCTCTACTAAGTCTGAGCAAACTGGCTTAACTACATCCTGGCTCACAATAATTATTTCCTGATCTGATCAACTAACTTCTGCAGCGAATAACCTACATTCAAACTAAAGGCTCTGTTTTTTGCTTTAAAATCATCTTCCCGTGAGATATTCGCCAAGCCTAAATCATATCCCAGGCGGACTGAAAACCCATTGCTCATCACATACCCCGCAGTAAAGGTCAAACCTGCATCAAACCGCTTAAATCCACCATCTTCAGAAAAAGACTTTACATTGCCATAAGGCGCCTTTACTTTTCCACCGATACCATAAGCTACGTATGGGCCTACACCACCAATAATCTTTCCTATACCTATCTCACCGGACTGATAAAGTGCATAGACCGGCACTTCTAAATAATTTAGATGTGTTTTTATTGCGCCATCTTTTCCACCTTTTCCTACAAATTCCAGACCCGGCATTAATGCGAAATGATCTTTTACAAAACTGCCGGAAGATGAAGTGAGTACATAATCTTCTTCCTCCAATATGTTTGGTAACAGTACATCTGAAATATGCGGTCCACCAGAATTGAACATATAAGGGTCCTGCTCCACTAAATCAAAACTTTTATTTCTATAATAAAAATTCCCTATATCACTATTGGTCCCATTTAAGTAAATAATCCTGCTTATTGCAAAGTTAAACCCAAGAGAAACATGATTTGGAGATTTAATATCTCCATACTGCGGGTATTTATATAATACATTGGCAACATCTACTGATGTTGCTAAATCAGGAAATAAACCACAACCATTAAAAACTATAAATACCATAAAACTGATACCAATCAAAAATAAATTTCGACATATCGAATATACTTGTATTGATGTTTTCATTTCATAAAGTTACGAGATTAGGTATAAAATTTGACATTACTAATATAGTACTTTTAGTGCCTATTTCCAATAGTCTTACAGGTTTTCTGTGTTAACCTCAAGTTAATGACATTATTCTATTTCAATTACAATTTTCAACTGATTCGATTATCTTTGTTTCTACTAATGTTTAATTCGCTACATAGCCTTACTGCACTGAATAAATACTATGTCCACTATAAATGGTATCTCATCGGTGGATTCTTTTTTGTAGCAATATCCAATTACTTCAGAATCTTACAACCGCAGTATATCCGTAGGGCCATGGACATGGCATTTGATATGCTACCCTTGTATAAATCGATTGCTCAGGCAGAGAATGCAGATCTGGTACGCTCCTACATCCTCGCCAACCTGGTCTGGTTTGGTATCATGATTATCCTTTTTGCTTTGGTGATGGGCGTCTTTATGTTTTTTATGCGGCAGACGATAATCGTCATGTCCCGCCTCATAGAATACGACATGCGTCGCGAGCTGTATGGTCACCTGCAGACGCTGGACAGACATTATTATAATACGCATAGTACCGGTGACAATATGGCCAGGATAACTGAAGATGTATCTCACGTACGCTCTTATCTGGGGCCGGCTATACTGTACAATCTCAATATGGTAACTTTATTTGCACTTACCATCTATGCCATGCTGAAGGTCAATGTCACACTGGCTGTCTATACATTGATCCCTTTACCCTTTCTATCCTACGGAATCTTCAAGATCAGTGAGATTATCAATACCCGATCGAAGATAATCCAGACACAGTTATCTCACCTGAGTACACTTTCCCTCGAAATCATCTCCGGTATCCGGCTGGTGAAATCGTATGCACAGGAAGCAAG
>CAZGKN010000156.1:0-5279 GCA_964525915.1 uncultured Saprospiraceae bacterium
CCGGATTTGGTTCAAAAGATGAGGCAAAAGAAGCATTGCCCAAGATCCAGGCTGCCGGTTTTACTACTGCCCATCTGGTAAAATTAAAAGATGGAATTTATTCAAAGGTAGATTAATCCAAAGAATTATTTATATTTTTGAATCAACCCTTCAATCATAGTTGAAGTCATTTTCCCGAGATCAAACTGCGGCGACCAATCCCAATCTTGTCTTGCCGCTGAATCATCAATTACACCCGGCCAGGATGCAGCAATCGCCTGTCTGAAATCCGGTGAATAGGTGATTTTAAAGTCCGGATAATGTTTCTGAATCTCGTGATACACTTCTGCAGGTGTAAAACTAATCCCGGCTATATTATAACTGGTCCTAAGTGTCAGTCGTGATGAATCAGCCTGCATCAGACGAATAGTCGCATCCAGTGCATCATCCATATACATCATTGGTAACATCGTGTTAGATGCCAGAAAACAATCAAAATCTTCACCCAATACCGCCTTATGATAGATATCTACAGCATAATCTGTAGTGCCGCCACCGGGCATACTCTTATAGCCAATAATGCCCGGATATCGCACAGAACGGATATCCAGCTCATATTTTTTAAAATAATAATTCGCCAGATTCTCGCCGGCAGCCTTAGTGATTCCGTAGATAGTTTCCGGAACTAATACGACATTCTGTGGTGCGAGATCATGAGGCGTGTGCAAACCAAATACAGCTATACTTGATGGATAGAATACACGTCTTATTTTTTGCTTAACAGCAGTTTCGAGGACATTAAACAGAGAGCTCATGTTGATATTCCAGGCCCAGAGCGGGTTTTCCTCACCTTTAGCAGACAATATTGCAGCCATGTGATAAATCTGTGTGATTTGATTTTTCACACAAGCTTGCTCAAGTGCTTCCCTATTAGTAACATCCAGGATGAACGCATTCTGAACATTGTCTATTTGTCTGAGATCACTGGGGAAAATGTGATCTGCACCGTACTCTTTTTGTAATCTTTCTATCAGTTCCGTACCAATCTGACCGCCGGCACCCGTCACTAAAATATTTTCCTGCATTATCATTGAATCATGAGGCTTCAAATATATGAAATGTTTGTCGGCATGATTGATAATTTTTCTTGTAAATAATTCTTAGATGGTATAATTTGGAGCAGAGAAATCTATCTTAAGTATATGATTTAAAGGCTTTTTGGGCTAAATTGAGAATTCATTATGACTCGATGTTTCAAGCAATTTAACAATAGATTGAATTAGAGACAATAGGCTTTTGAAATAGGAATTTAACATAATGAAACTTTAAAGTAGAAAAAATGTCTAATTCAAAAACAAGATAAAAATAGTCAATTTCTTCTTTTAAATTCAAAGCTCTTAGAATAATAAGCACCTATAATCATTGAATCTGTTTTAATTTTCATATAATTGCCTCCAGGAGTAACTTAATTGTTACTTTTGTAAATGAAAAGTGATGAATTACTTAATCTACTTTTAAAAAGTGGATGGGTTGAAACTCGTCAAAGAGGGAGCCACAAAATATTAAAGAAAAGAGGTATTCAAGAAATTATTATTTTCCCTTATCATAAAAGCAAAGAAGTTCCAACTGGAACTGCAAATAGTATTCTTAAAAAAGCAGGTTTGAAATGAAAAAGTATAAATTAATAATCGAGAAAGGGGAAGATGGTTTTTGGGGGAGGCTTGAAAAACCTGATGGAATCTATTCTTTTGGTGAAACCTTGAAGCTACTTAAAGCTAATATGAATGATGCCATTAAATTGTATTTTGAAGAAAATGAGTTTAATATTCATGCATATGAATTTGATATAGTAATGGATATTCAAAATTTTTTTATTATTAATGACTACATTAATATTTCAAATTTAGCAAAACGCGTTGGAATGAACTCGAGTTTACTCAGACAATATGCTAAAGGAATAAAACACCCAAATATAAAACAGGTAAATAAAATAGAGTTGGCAATAAAAGAAATAGGGCAAGAGTTAATCAAAACTGAATTACAATTTAATTAAGCCTGATTAAGGCATTTTGTATTTGAAGAATAAAAAATGGATCTTTTTCACTTTAATATAAAATTTTGTTATTCGTTAGTAATAGGATATTTGGACATCCAAATTATACTGAAAGCGGACAAATATAATTATCAGCTACCGACATTGCTCTGATTATCACTTTTCTTTACCTTTGTCCAATCAATAAAAGTAAACATGTCAAAAGTATTAATCATAGGTGCCGGTGGCGTAGGTCGGGTAGTAACATACAAGTGTGCTGCGCATCCGGATGTTTTCACAGAGATATTATTAGCCAGCCGTACTAAATCAAAATGTGATGAGATAAAGGCAGCGATTGGTTCGGACAGAATTTCAACGGCGGCCATCAATGCGGATGATGTACCGGCGCTGGTAGCTCTGATCAAAAGCTTCAAACCGGATATTTTGATTAATGTAGCATTGCCTTATCAGGATCTGCACATCATGGACGCTTGTCTGGAGACAAACACGCCATATCTGGATACGGCCAACTATGAGCCTGAAGATGAGGCAAAGTTTGAGTATAAATGGCAGTGGGCTTATGAAGACCGTTATCAGGCAGCGAATCTGACTGCGATTCTGGGTTGCGGCTTTGATCCGGGTGTGACTGGTGTATTTACTGCTTATGCGGCAAAACATTATTTTGATGAAATCCATGAACTGGATATCATAGATGCCAATGCAGGTAATCACGGAAAAGCATTTGCTACCAATTTCAATCCGGAAATTAATATTCGTGAAGTAACACAAAAAGGCAAATACTTTGAGAATGGAGCGTGGATAGAGACTGAACCTCATGAAATACATAAAGACATCAATTACCCGGATATAGGGCCTAAACGCTCATATCTGATTTACCATGAGGAATTGGAATCACTGGTAAGGAACTACCCGACACTGCGCCGGGCCCGTTTTTGGATGACTTTTGGAGAAGAATATCTGACACACTTGCGAGTTATACAGAATATCGGCATGGCGGGAATAGAACCCATTATGTACCAAGGGATGGAAATCGTACCCTTGCAATTCCTGAAAGCTGTGTTGCCCAATCCGGGCGATCTGGGCGAGAACTATACCGGGCAGACATCGATAGGATGCAGAATAAAGGGGGTGAAGGATGGCAAAGAGCGAACGTATTATATCTGGAACAATTGTAGCCATGAAGCCGCTTATCAGGAGACCGGAACGCAAGGAGTAAGTTATACTACCGGTGTACCTGCAATGGTAGGGGCTATGATGTATCTCAAAGGGGAATGGAACCTAAAAGGTGTTCGCAATGTCGAAGAATTCAATCCTGATCCTTTCCTGGCAGCACTGGCTGAAAATGGCCTGCCCTGGCATGAGCGCATAGAAGTAGATCTGGAGATGGATTAGCGTGATTTTTTAAGTGAGGAAAATCGACAAGTTTAGCATGAGCGTAACTGTCAACTTTCCACTATCAGCTCTCCACTAAAAAATCAATCTCACCAATTTCATCAATCAGATATTGGGTTAATATTTCTAATAATCTTGTATTAATACTTTGGGATCTATTTTTAGTTTATCAGATAGATTCCTTATCATATTCACCGTCAGCTTCCTTTTACGATTCAGCACTTCCGACACAATACCTTTTGTTCCAATGATTCCCACCAAGTCTTTTTGCTTTAATTGCATTTCTTCCATTCTGATTTTGACAGCAACTATAGGATCTGGACTTTCGATTTGATAGTTTTCAGCTTCGTATTTTTCTATCAATACAGCCAATAATTCAGCTTCCTTGCCTTCTTTAGAATTTGGGTCGGTGTCAAAAAGCGCATCCAATCGTTCCAGATATTGATTGTATTGAGCTTCTGATTCTATAATTTTAAAATTCATATAGTTTCTGCATTTATTTTGTCATACTCTTTATGTGTCCCTATGAAGCGGATGTATAGCCAGTGTTTCTGATAATTAATTTTCGTGACTAGACGATAAGTATTCCCTTTTAAATTAAACACCACCCTTGAACCTTTTAAAATACTGACCGTAGCATAGAAGTCCTTTATTTGCTGCGGGTTTTCCCATTCTGCTTGTCTTACCGTATCATACCAGGTTTCTAAATACACTTTAGCATCCGGATATTTCTTGTAAAATTCTACTATTGTCCTTTTTGCTATTATCCGTATCACACTACAAAGATATTAATCTGTTTTCATATTGAGAACTTTTGAGAAATATTATAATGCCTCATCAATCCCTTCAATCCAATCAAGATTGAAAAAGATTAATGAAAGATCAATAAAAGATTGAAAAAGATTGAACCCCGGCACATCAATCTCATCAATCCTCTCAATCTGGTAGATAGCTCGGACATGGTTCAGGGTATTTGTAATTCGTAATTGAAGAATTCGTAATTAGAAAAAACTATCCTCTTTCCCCTGTCAACTCTCCACTTTCCCCTTTTTCCTTCTCCCTTTTCCCTTTTTACAATAGACTGACATTTTTCCCGCAGAATCCTTAGTATATTGCAGATGAGACTTCAATTCTAAAAAAATAAAACAAAGATTATTACATTGCGACGAATGTACCTAAGCTGTATCTTTGTCTAAAATCATAGCAGATGTCTCAGTTTTATAAATCAATATTCAGTATTGTAATAATCACTTCTCTTGCAGCTTGTATATCTGTAGATAGGAGAAGCTATGTGTATAATACATCTCCGGAAAGTTCAACAAAGGCTCCAAGAGAGATCAAAGATATTGCATTAAATGGTAAAGTGTATTCGGCAGTGTGGCAACAGAATGCCGGAGAGTTCAGAGCACTCTGCTATCAAGCTTATAATCAGGCAAAGAAAAAGATTGATCAGGCAGTAAATATGCCGCATAATAAGCCGTATGCCATCGTCACAGATATTGATGAGACATTCCTGGATAACTCTCCCTATGCAGTTACTCAGGCGAAACTCGGCAATGAGTTTGACCCGAAATCCTGGTTAGATTGGACATCAAAAGGTGAAGCCATAGCATTTCCCGGTGCAGTTGAGTTTTACAACTATGCAGCATCAAAAGGAGTTGCCGTTTTTTATATTACAAACAGAGACGAGAAAGATAAGCCCGGCACAATGAAAAATCTTAAAGCACTTGGTTTTCCTTTCGTTGATGACGCACATGTAATTGTAAAAACTACCACGTCTGACAAAGAATCCAGAAGACAATCGGTAGCGGCTGGGTATGAGATTATTTTGCTATTGGGTGATAATTTGAATGAT
>CAZGKN010000157.1:0-4677 GCA_964525915.1 uncultured Saprospiraceae bacterium
AAACAAAGGCAATATCTGGTCAGATTTTCTGGAAACAATGTTCGAGAAATCAATAGTTATTGAAGATATAAATGAATAAATAGCAAATTTGAACAACAATAATACTATTTTATTAATACAAAAGATTCCATCATTCTGGATTACAGGCAATATATAAATATACAGATAGTTAAAAATGCCTGTAGCGGGTCAAATTGTAACGTCGATGGATTTGCCGGTACGCACAGATTGGTAGTGAAGTACTCATCGTTACTTACATCCACTTTTTATCATGAGATGGGTCATTATCTCGGATTAAGGCATACGTTTATAGGTGGATGTAAAAATGACGACTGCCTGAAAGATGGTGACTTAGTCTGCGATACACCACCTGCTAATAAAATTTATACAGGATGTGATGTGGTCAATTCATGTATGACAGATGTGGATGACCCAAGACCAATAAATCCATACAGGTCAGCGTCACTGGGTGGCTTGGGTGATCAGCCTGATGATCATGCTAATTATATGAATTATAATTTTAAAGAATGTAGAAATAAGTTCACACAGGGACAAACCGACCGAATGCGCTTTGTGATAGAAGAGAAATATACTTCCTTCCTGCAAAGCGAGGCCTGTCTTCCACCCTGTGATGATCCTGTGACAGCATCATTTGATATACAGGACACCGTTATAGCCGGTACACTACTTACTTTATCCAACCTTTCTACTGACGCTGATGGTTTCTTATGGTATGTGGAAGGTGTGGCAGCAGGAAGCACCAAGGATTTGACATATAGCTTTAATGATGCCGGGATTGTACAAGTGAAGCTTGTCGCTACTTCCGGTGATGCTTATTGCAAGCTGGATTCGATGACTAAAAAGCTATATGTGTTATGTCCGCTTGAAGCCTGCTTCAATTACGAAATCAAAAATCAATATCTGTCTTTCAGCGAGTGTGGTGCTTCCGGCAATGTATTAGACTGGCGCATCATTAAGGATGATACAAAGCTGATTTTCTCATCTGCTGAGGCAGCAGACAGTTTTTATATCAAACCATATCCATTTATAAAGCTGTGCCTGACAGTGGATAATGGGATATGTACTCATCAACACTGCCAGTATATCAATACCACAGGCACCCATGATGAGATATGTGACAATGGTCAGGACGATGACGGTGATGGATTGATAGATGGATTTGATCCCGATTGTCCGTGTTCAGGCACGGCCTACTATAACCATTGTAAGCCGGAATGTGAGGTCATACCGGAAGCCTTTCCTGATATCAAAATGAAGTTGAAGTGGCAGAGTGAGGTATTGGCTAAAGAGCCCACTCCAACATCTTCGTATGTAGTGGGAGACATTACGGGAGGTAATAATCCTGAAATTATTACTTTTTTGGGGACAGGTACTAAACATAATGTTAAAAACTATATTGGAGTATTTGATGGTCTCTCCGGAGTAATGTTGGACACTTTTCATATTTTTCCAGAATACAATCTATATCATCTCATTTTACATCCGGCTATACTTTCAAATAAGCAAGATTCAAAAAAGTATATTTATGTTACATCATTAGGTGAAATAATTTGCATTGACTCTGAAAAAAATGCAGTTTTTAGAAAGCCTCTACCATTAAATGCTCAAAATGATGTCGTAGGAATAGCGGATTTTAATAATGATGGCATCCCTGAATTGTACGTCGGCGCATCTATTCTAAATGCGATGACCGGGGAAGTATTATTTTATGATACAGTTAGTATTTCCGGAAATAATTATTATTCACAAGTAATTTCTATAGCGTCCGATGTATTGGGAAATGACGGAATTCCTGAGTTAATAACAGGAAAATATGTATATAGTGTGGAATTAAACAATACTGCTGGTATTCCCGGTAATAATATTACAAAAATCCAAGCACCACCATCAGTAGGAAATGGAAAATGTGCCGTTGCAGATTTGGATGGCGATGGTCAAAAAGAAATAATTGTACTTGAAAGTAATAATGTAAATCTGGGGAAAACCGGTCAGCTATCTGTTTGGAATCCTGCTACAGGAGAGTTGTTGGCACAAGTACAAAACCCTATATTACCTGATAATTCGTTTGATGGGAGCATTCCCTTTATAGGGGATATTGACGGTGACTGTCTTCCTGAAATAGGTGTCGTATATAATAAGGTATTAAAGATGTATAAATATAATCCTACGATTGGGCTGACAGAAATGTACTCAATCAAAACTACAGACGCATCGGGAACAACAGGAGTAACCATGTTTGATTTTAATCAAGACGGCAGGCAGGAATTAATTTACAGAGATGAGAATTTTCTAAGAATTATCAATGGCGAATCAGGTACAACAATAGATTCTATTGAATTATTGAGCAGTACTTGGTTGGAATATCCGTTGATAGTTGATATTGATAATGACGGACAGGCAGAAATCATTGTTTCAGGAAGTTTGTCTGATAAAAGAATGCCTCAGTTATTCTGTTTCGAATCAGCATCGACCCCATGGGCACCTGCACGTTCCGTATGGAATCAATATGTCTATAATCCTACCTTTGTCAATGATGACCTCACCATCCCGAGGTTTCAGCAGAATACTGCACAGCCGTTGCAGCATACGGATCAGTGCAGCCGTGAGGTGTGCAGCACCCCATACAATAACTTTATGGTACAGGCGACCTACCGCACTCAGGAGGGATGTTATGTCTGGCCTGATTTGAATACCGATCTGAGTATCACTGCATCGTCACAGTGCCTGGGCGACAGCCTCCGGATCTGTTTTTATCCCACAGCCAGCAGGGATGGACTGATCAGTCAAGGAGTGAGGATTTCGTGTTTTTTTCCTTGGGACTTTGGCAATGGCCCTTTCTTAATAGATACTTTGACTGCCTATTTAGATACGGTTTGCATTATTATGCCACGGATTACGGGATTAGATTCTATGCTGATTGCTATCAATGACGACGGTGATACTTTTACCCCGGTTTTTTCCGGTATCAGGATTACAGAATGTGATTATACCAATAATACTTATATATTGGATTTGCGTTCGCCTGATTTGAGTATAGATGTCGTTGATTACAGGTGTGCCGGGGATAGTCTGGCATTCACGATAGTAATTGAAAATACCGGAAAAGCGCTGACCGGCACTTGTGTCGGTGGATGCGCATACTATACTGAGCCTGAAAGCGGTACACCCATAGACATAATCACTTGGTGTCTGGACTTAAAACCTGATAAGATTACCAACAAATCCACTGACACATTAGTCGTCACCATTCCGATGCCGGTCGGACAAACGCAATTGTTCTGGACGGTCAATGACGCAGGATTTGGTCCCGGCTTTAAAAGTGCTCAAAGCAGCGGTGTGTTTGAGTGTGACTATACCAATAATACAGATTCAGTCACGATTGACCTCTCTGTCCGCGAGTTAAACATTGGATCAGATACGATCATCTGTCAGGGTAATATTGTCACCATAGACCCGGGTGAATGGGTCAGTTATGAATGGACCGATCTGATGACCGACAGAATCAATTCTTTTGGATTGTCCGGCGAATATTGGGTTAAGACCACAGATCAATGTCATCGTATTTATGCCGACACCATCCAAATCACCGTAATTGAAGCCGACAGCATTATATTACCCCGGCAGGAGATATGCAGCGGAGACTCACTGTATCTTTACGGTACATGGTGGAAAGAATCCATCGACACGACAGTAAACCTCATAAACCAATACGGTTGTGACAGCATCATCACCTTTGAACTGCGTGTTATTGATACCATCCGCACCAACGAGACCCTTCATATCTGTACAGGAGATAGCATCAGCATATCGGGCCAGTGGCAAAAAGAAGCAGGGATTTACACACATCATTATCAAACAGTCAACGGCTGCGACAGTATCGCACAAGTGCAGCTCGTGGTAGATCAAGTAGCGATCAGAACCGATTCTATCGCGATATGTGAAGGAGATCATGTTGTCATCAATGGCACAGTGTATAGTGATGAGGAAAGCTATCAGACGTGGCTACCATCGGCAGCAGGATGTGACACACTCTATCAATTCCAGCTAACGTACAAACCTCTAATAACCAAAACTGAAGAGTATGTCATTTGTGAAGGTGACAGCATCTTCATCCATGATGAATGGGTAAAAGAATCGAAAACCTTAACCTACACCATAACAGAAGAAAACTGCAAAACAGAAGTAACTGCGACGATTCACATTAATCATATAGCACCAACAATAAACGAGTACACGCTTTGCCCTGATGAAACCATCACTATCAACAATACTGTCATCGACGAGAGCACCGAGTTAGAATACATCTTGCAAAGTGTCACAGGGTGTGACAGCCTCATACAGGTAAAAGTGACCAAAAGCTCATGGCCACCACCACCTGCCATAGACTTGGATTGTGAAGACAACGTATATCATGCCGGTATCGAAGCCAACCCTGACTGGGCAATATTGTGGAGCAATGGCGATACACATCCACAAACGACCCTGACTTCGTCTGCATCTGTCACCGTGCGCAACAGCGAAAACTGTGAAAAAGTC
The DNA here is from genome assembly GCA_964525915.1 of uncultured Saprospiraceae bacterium. Lineage (GTDB taxonomy): Bacteria > Bacteroidota > Bacteroidia > Chitinophagales > Saprospiraceae > Parvibacillus. The sequence goes on from CAZGKN010000157.1 coordinate 4,558, forward strand.
TATAATATAGACATAGATGATTTACCCGACCTGAACGAAATCCCTGCTTTTGACACTAAGAGAATAACACGTGGCGACAGCATCCGTGTCAATGTGGATCTAAGCAGCGATGAGTGGCAG